>JAEWML010000179.1 GCA_023393155.1 Bacillota bacterium | reverse complement strand
CCACTGCGCTGGCAGGCGATATTATCATCAGTGAAGGGCCATTGACCCTTAAAAACGGAGGTGCGAAATGAAATTGAGATTTTGGAGAAAAATGGTTGCACTCGTTGCAGCCCTGACACTAACAGCCGGTCTGCCATTGACCGCCCTCGCCGCTGAACCGGGAGATGCCCCGCAGGGCAGTGCCGAAAGCTCCAGCTGGCAGAATCCCTTTGGAGATGTAGGAGAGGCTGATTGGTTCTATCACAATGTTGAGTATGCTCACTCAAACAACCTGTTTTCCGGCACATCAGCTACCACCTTCGCGCCCAATACATCTATGACGCGGGGAATGCTGGTGACGGTGTTGGGCCGTATGTCTGGCGCCGATGTGAGCGGCTATGCCTCCAGTTTCGGGGATGTGGATGCCGGCGCCTACTACGCAAAATATACCGAGTGGGCGCGGGAGCAGGGCATTGTTTCAGGCGTCGGCGGCAACAACTTTGTGCCCAACACAATCATCACCCGGCAGGATATGGCCGTGATGCTGGCGCGGTACGCCTTGGCAATAGGCCTGGAAGCCCCTGCCGTGAATGCAAGAGCAGACTTTGCCGATGCCAATAGCATAGCCGTCTACGCCAAGGATGCGGCGACGGCTATGCAACGAGCTGGCATTATCAGCGGCAAGCCGGGCGGGGTGTTCGACCCCGCAGCCGGTGCGACAAGGGCCGAGGTTTCCGCCATGCTGCATAGGTTCGCGATTCTCTTCTCCGCCGCCGAAGATGCAGTAATTGATTGACGGCTGAAGCAATCAAAAATAAATAACGCAAGGGTGGTAACCGATGTGGTTACCACCCTTGCGTTTTCCGTATTCAGTTTGCTTTTCTTAAATTGTCCCTATAGTGCCGTCCCCTTGCTTACGTCTTCTTTTTCGGGCCGTATTCCGGCGGTTCTTCCGGTTTCTTTTTCCGGGGCCACAGCAGAGAAACGCCGGACGCCAGCAGGTAAACGCCAAAGGGCCTGCGCAGCAGTTCTACATCCACCGCCGTGGCGGCCCATGCGCCCGCAAGGGCAAAAATGACCGCCCAGGGAATGGCGCGCTTTAGCGTGGGTTTGTCCAGAAATCCGTTTTTCCAGTGAAACCCCAGCGCGGCGGCAGCGGTGGGGAGAAAGAACAGCAGATTGATGCCCTGCGCCGTTCTCTGGTCCACGCCCAGAAACAGCGTCATCACCAGCAGCAGCAGCGTTCCGCCGCCAACGCCCCAGGCGGAGAGAATGCTGGCTCCCAGCCCGCAGAAAAAGGGCAGCAGCCACTTCACAGCAGATACCTCACCGCCCCGTAGAAAAGAAAAACGGCAAACAGCCGTTTAAGCCACTTGGCGGAAATTTTTCCGTACAGCCGCCCGCCTAAAAAGCCCCCGGCAAGGCCGCCCAGCAAATATGGCAGAGCGGTTTTCAAGGACAGCTCCGCCCGCAGGAAATACACCGCCGCCGACACCGCACATATGGGAAAAATTACCGCCACACAGGTGGCGTACAGCGTTTGTTTTTTTAAAGAGGATCTGCTCATTACCGGGATAAACACCATTCCCCCGCCGCCGCCGAACAGGCCGTTTGCAAGTCCCGCCGCCGCGCCCGCGATTTGCCCCCGCCACTTCTCATTCATGCCTGCCACACTCCCCGGTTTCTATGTATTCCCGGAGGCAAGGCCTCCGGGAAGCTTGCGGATGGGACCGCAAGCAGCTGACTTAACTCTGCCTTACTTCAGCTTGAAGCTTTCGCAGTCCACGCACTTGCTCTCGGTGGGGTTAGACTCATGGGTACCCACGGAGATGGCATTCAGCCCGCAGTACTGCTTTTCCTGGCAGTGATAGGCGCAGTTGTCGACCGTGCACTTGATGCTGGTGTTGGGGGTGCATTCGCTGCCGTGGTTAGTCATGTCCTTCATCATAAAAAAGCCTCCCGATGAAAAGAGTTTTGAAGGACTGCCAGTTTTGCCGCGATTTTCGACACAACCGGCGATCCTTTGGCTTTCGCCGCAAATAGTCTGTGCACGGGTGTGCTTTTTATGCTAAAAAAATTATAATCAAACAGTCTTTGAAAATATAAAGGGTCCCGAGACATCTGCCTCCGGACCCTTTAAAAAATATTGCTTGAAAAGCACGGCGCACGGCGCGTGTTTGTCAGCCGCTTACCATTGCGGGCAGGCCAACCACCAATTGTGGGAAGGCAATGCATAGGATTGTCACGATGACAATGATAATGATAAACGGAATCACGCCTCGATAAATCTCTTGAATCGTGACGCTTTCCGGGACAATGCCCTTAATATAAAACAGAGCAAAGCCGAAGGGAGGTGTCATGAAGCAGGTTTGCAAAATGACCGCCGTGATGCCCACCAGCCACAGGCGGTCCACGCCGAACTGGTCCATGATGGGGAGAAAGATGGGAAGGACAATCATGACGATGCCCGTCCAGTCGATGAACATGCCCATGATGAACACGATGAACATCATGATGGCAATGGCGCCGATCTTGCCCACGCCCATGCTCATTACCATGTTGGTAATAATCTTATCCCCGTCCAGAGACATAAAGATGCCGGTAAAAGCCGCTGCGCCAAACAGAATGATAAACACCATGGCGCTGGTCTTGGCGGTGTCGACCACGGAATCATACAGCATCTTCCAACTGAATTGCTTGTAGAAGATCGCCAGCAGCAAGGACACCAGCGCGCCCACGCCGGCGGCCTCGGTGGGAGTGGCAATGCCGGAGAAAATGGAGCCCAGCACGCCCAGAATCAGCAGCAGGGGAGGAATCAGGTTAATCAGGGAGCCCTTAATCCGGTCCTTCAGGGGCATTTCAGCCAGCTCCTCCGGACTCATGGCGGGGCCGTAGTCGGGATGGATGCGGCAGATAACCATGATGTAGATCGCATAGAGCAAAGACAGCAGCAGGCCGGGGACCAGAGCGGCAAAGAACAGCTTGCCCACGGAGACCTCGGCATAAGACCCCATGGTCACCAGCATGATGGAGGGCGGAATCAGGATGCCCAGAGAACCGCCCGCGCACACCATGCCCGCGGCTAGGCTGTGGTTATAGCCGCAGCGCAGCAGGATGGGCATGGAAAGCATGCCCATGGTGACCACGGAGGCGCCCACAATGCCGGTGGTGGCCGCGAAAATGGTGGACACCACGATGACCGCCAGACCCAGGCCGCCCTTCAGGGGACCCAGCAGATACCGGATGGACAAAAACAGCCCGTCGGCCACCTTGGAGTGAGTCAGGAAGTTGGCCATGAGCACGAACATGGGGATGGCGACCATGGCATAGCTTTGCATCTGATCGAATATCTTTGTCATGCCGATGGACAGGCCCGCGTCGCCCCAGGCGATCACGCCGATGACCACGCCGGCTCCGCCCAAAACGAAAGCCAGCTCCTGGCCGGCCACCAGGCCAATGATCATCAGCAGAAACAAAATACCGATGAGCAGCGCGGAAAATTGCTCGGTGTTCATACCGGCGGAGGCGGCAATGCCGCCCACCAGATTTTGAAGCAAGGACAGCATTTACTTCTCCTCCTTTCCCGTATCGGAACTTGCATCGGGCGGAGAAGATCCCTCGATCTGATCCGCGTCCAGCTTGTGGCCCCCGTTTTCCAGAATGACCGTTTCGATGGCGCTGGGACCCTCGTCAATCTGGGGCTCCTTGCGGCCGTTGCGGAAATACTCGACGATCCAGTCCACATGCTTCAGAATTTCGGAAACGCCCTGAATGCACAGCAGCGTCAATCCGACGAACAGCGCCAGCTTCACAGGCCAGGTGGGCGGCTGCCACACCGAATAGCTCAGCTCATTGGTGGTATACGCCTTTAGAAAAAAGCGATAGGCCACGGGGGTCAGCTTGAAGGCGAAGGGGACAAAGAAAATGCAGTAAGTGACGATGTGAAGAATGTGGCGGACGATGCCGGGCAGCAGGGCATAGAGCACGTCTACCGCCACAAAGGACTTGCGCAAAAAGCCAAACGCGCTGATGAGCACGACGTAGCAGCCGAAGCTCATGACGATCATATCCATAGTCCAGATTTGGGGGCTGTTGAGAATGCGGCGCATAAAGACCTCAAAAATGATGACGGCGAGAGTAAGCAGAGAGATGAACGCGAAAACGCGCCCTGTCCACTCTGTGAACGTGTCGATGCCTCGACAAATCATTTTAATTGGTTTCATTCAGTAACCTCTCTCAATCTCAGTTGACTAAAGTAAGGGGCGAAGAACAGGGGCTTTGCGGGAGATGCCCGCTTTCCGCCGAAGGAGCTTCGGCGGAAAGCGGGGCGCGGTTGAGAATTGGGCTTTTGTCCGCGGAGACGATCAGTTCAGACCGTGGCTGAAACCATAGCCATAGCCGCCGCTGTTGAGCATCTCACGATAGGGATCCACGACCTTGCAGTATTCCAGCATGGAGTCGTAGACCAGCTTGAAATTGGGGTTGACGGCGGCCTCCGCCTCATAGACCTCCTGGGCGGTGGCCTTAATGGTTTTCAGATCATCTTCGTTCATGTAAGTAACGGTGACACCCTCTTGGTCGATCATCTTGCTGGCGGCCACGCTGTCCAGCCAGGTGTAGCGGGCCAGGCCCTCGCCGCGGCAGGCGGCGGCGGCGGTGGCGACCGCCTGCTGATAAGCCTCGGGCAGGGCGTCCCAAGCGGCCTTGTTGATGATGACGCCGTTGTTGCCGGCGGACTGATACCAGGCGGGCTCAACCCAATACTTGGCCACTTCCTGCAGCTTCAGGGTGGAGTCGGCGTTGGGGCCGGAGAACTCACCGGCGTCAATCACACCGCGCTGCAGGGATTCATACAGCTCCGCAGCCGGAACGGTGGTGATGTTGAAGCCCAGCTTCGCGCCCACGCGGCCGGCCATGACTCCGCCCAGACGGGTCTTCATGGTCTGGAGATCGGCGATGCTGGTAATGGGCTTGGAAGAGCGGATGCCGGACTCGGAGAAATGGCAGAGGATGGGGAACCACATTAGGTCGTACTGACCGTACAGCTCCTGGGCCACATCGATGCCGCCGCCCTGCTCAAACCAGACATAGTAGTCCAGGCCGGAAAACAGGTTCATGGTGGTGGAGAGCAGCTCGAAAGCGGGGTCCTTGCCGGCCCAGTAGCCGGACCAGTCGCCGCCGGCTTGCACGGTGCCTTCCTGCACGCTGTCGAACACCTGGTTGGCAGAGCAAATTTCACCCTCGCCGTAGTTGGTGATCTGGAACTTGCCGTTGGTCAGCTGGCTCACCAGCGCGGAGAACCGCTGGTCCACGGTGAAGTGGACGTTGCCGGAGCCCCAGGTGGAAACCATCTTCCACTGCACAACCGGCAGCTCGTCGCCGCCGGCGGCAGAGGCGCCCGCGCCAACCTGTCCCATTGCGCCGCCGCCACCGCTGTTGCCGCCGCCGCAGGCGGCCAGAGAAAGCGCCATCGCACCCGCGAGTACAAGAGAGAGTAGCTTTTTCATTTCTTTCCTCCTAAATCATTTCTTAAATTTTGGGAAGATCCATCATTATCCATCAGCGAGCCAAGCCCATAGACTCCCGCTGGAAAATGCGCTGGTCCATCTGCCTGAGATTGTCGGATATGATGGGTACAAATCCCATCCTGTCCAGAATATCCTTCTGAAGGTCCATGCCCGGGGCAATTTCCTCCAGCAGCATTCCGTCTTTCGTCAGTCGAAAAACGGCCCGCTCGGTGATATAGAGGACCTTCTGGCCCGTCTCGTTGGCAAATTTTCCGGAGAAGGTAATCTGCTGGACCTGAGAAACCAGCTTTTTAACCCTTCCCTCCTGTCCGATGAAAAGCTTTCCGTCCCGCACCTCCACCTCCAGGCCACCGGAGGTCATAGTGCCACAGAAAATAACAGTCTGTGTCGCCTGAGTAATATTGATAAAGCCGCCGGCGCCGGCAACCTTGGGACCAAATTTGGAGACGTTTACATTTCCGCAGGCGTCGGCCTCCGCCAGGCCCAGATAGGCCAAATCCAGGCCGCCGCCGTCATAGGTGTCGAACTGCGTGGACTGCTCCAGAATCGCCTCCGGATTCAAGGCCGCGCCAAAGCCGATGCCGCCCACGGGAATCCCGCCCACGGGGCCGGACTCGATGGAGAGGGTCAGTCCGTCCCGCAGGCCCTCTTCCTCCGCCACAACGCCCACGCCCTCGGGAACGCCGATGCCCAGATTGATGACGGCGTTGGGAATCAGCTCCATGGCGGCGCGCCGGCTGATAATTTTTTTGGCGTCCAGATAAATCAGTTCATTCGCGCTGTGGAGAACCTTCCGGCAGTTTCCGCAGTAGGCGGGGTTGTGCTGCTCGTCGAAGGTCATCATGTGATTTTTGTAATCGGAAACGGGAATCACATAGTCCACCAGCGTGCCGGGAATGCGCACCCTGCGCATATCCAGGGAGCCGGTGCTCACCACCTCTTTTACCTGCACAAACACGGTGCCGCCGCTGTTTTTCACGGCCTGCGCCGCCTGAATGGACTCGAGATAGCAGGCCTCCTCCTCCATGGAGATGTTGCCCCGCTCGTCTGCGTAGGTTCCGCGCAAAAAGGCGTAGTCCAGCGATTCCGGGTGCCGGTACCGCAGGTATTCCTGCCCGTCCAGCTCCATCAGCTCCACTATATCCTCTTTGGTCGAGGTATTCAGCCTTCCGCCCTCCACCCGGGGGTCTGCAAAGGTGTAAAGTCCCACGCGGCTGATGGTGGGGCGCTTGGCCGCAATGTCGCGGAACATGTGGGAAATTACGCCCTGAGGGAGGTTATAGGCCCGAATTTTATTTTGGGCGATCATGTCCTGAAGCTTGGGCATGGGACCAAAATGTCCGCCGATGATCTGGTCCAGCAGGCCTTCGTGGGCGATGTGGTTCAGGCCACGATCACCCTTGTCTCCCTGACCGGAGGAGTGAAACCATTTGAGGTGCTGGGGTTGGCCGGTGGCGAGAAAGCGCTTTTCCAGCTCCAGCAGCAGCTCTTCAGCCACGGCGTTGCCGTTCATGCCCTGAGAGCAAAGAGTGGAGTTGGAGAGAATCATCGCCGCAGCCTCGGCTGAGGTAATAATTTTCATAGTTGTCTCCTCTGCGTTCTGCGTATTTCAGCGCATGGCCAAAGTGACGTCTCCGCTGGCGGCCAGCTCGCCGTGGTTGTAAATCTCCGCAGAGCAGGTGGCAATGGCCTTTTCCGCGCGCTCGGAGGCCATCTTGGCGCGGATTTCAATGGTGTCGCCCGGCAGGATTTTTTTCAGGAAGCGCACGTTGTTAATGCCCAAAAACAGAGGGATTTTTCCCGCGTAGCGATCCATCTTCAAAAGCAGGATATCCGCGGTCTGCGCCATGCACTCCACGGAGTAAACTCCGGGCAGCACGGGCTCGCCGGGAAAATGCCCCTTAAAAATCTCCCGGGCCGGATCCACATAAAACCTGGTTTCAATGTGCTCGCCGGGAACCAGTTCCTCCACCGTGTCTACCAGCAGCATCGGGTCGCGGTGAGGAATGACCTGCTTGACCTCTTCGTGAGAAAGCTTCATACGATTCTCTCCCTTTCACCAATCAATATTTTTATGTGAAAGTCCGTCCCAAAAAACGCACTGCCTCACACATGATTGACATAAAATTAACGATACTCGATACGCAAAGCGGCATTTCAGTGAAGCGACGCTGTATCGCAACAGGTGAGATGCCGTACTTGGGAGAAGAGGCCCCGCCGCATCGCCGCAGCCAGCGGCGGGGCCTCTTCGCAGTGGTATATTGCGCGATGGATTTGCCTCGCGGTTTTTTTACTTCCCGGCCTTGGCGGCGCGAACGGCGTCGGTCAGCAGGGGGGCAACCTTGAACAGGTCGCCGCAGATGCCGTAATCGGCAATCTCAAAGATAGGAGCGGTGTCGTTTTTGTTCACCGCGATGATGCACTCGGAATCCTGCATACCGGCCTTGTGCTGAATCGCGCCGGAAATGCCCAGAGCGACGTAGACCTTCGGATGCACGGTCTTGCCCGTCTGACCCACCTGATGGTCGGCGGTCAGCCAGCCGGAGTCAATCGTGGCGCGGGAACCGCCCACAACGCCGCCAAGCTCCGCAGCCAGCTCTTCCGCCAGCTTGATGCCTCCCTCGACGTCCTTGCTGATGCCGCGGCCAACGGACACGATGAAGTCCGCGCCGATCAGATCCACCAGCTTCTTCGCCGCCTTCACGATCTCCACAACCTCGGTTTCCATGTCCGACTCGGAAAGCTGGAACGCGGGCTTCACAATCTGGCAGGCATCCGCCTTGGCCTGATTGAAGGGAGCCGTCTTCATCACGCCGGGCCGCACCGTCGCCATGGAGGGACGGAAACGGGGGCAAATGATGGATGCCATCAGATGTCCGCCGAACGCCGGACGGGTCATCTTCAGGTCGCGGGACACGTCGTGCTTCTCGCCCAGCACCATGGCGGTGCCCATGCCATCGATCTTCTCGGGGGCCAGAGTGGAAGCCTCACGCAGGAAGTCCTTGTAGTTGTTCATCTCCACGTCCAGGTGCGTGCAGTCCGCGCACAGGCCGGTGTGCAGACGCGCGGCGCAGCGGGGGCCGAGGTCGCGGCCGATGTTGGTCGCGCCGAACAGCATGACCTCCGGCTTGTACTCCTCGATCACCTGGCAGATGGCGGCGGTGTAGCCGTCGGTGGTGTAGTTCTTCAGCAGGGGATGGTCACAGACATAGACCTTGTCCGCGCCGTAGCCGCCCAGCTCCTTCGCCAGGCCCTCCACGCCGTCGCCCAAAAGCAGGCCGCACAGCTCAACGCCCAGCTCGTCCGCCAGTCTCCGGCCCTCGGAAATCAGCTCGAAATCGGTGGGCATCAGCTTGCCCTGGCGCTGCTCGCAGAACACCCATACATCCTTGAAAGCAGCGATATCCGTGTTGTTAAAAGACATGTTCAATTACCCCTTTCTCAGATGATGTGCTTGGCGGACAGAATTCCGACCAGCTTCTCGCAGGCTTCCTTGTCCGCGCCCTCCAGCATCATGCCGGCGCCCTTCAGCGGCGGCGTGAAGGAGGTCAGAATGTTGGTGGGAGAGCCCTTCAGGCCGATGGTGCTGGGATCGATCAGGGCGTCGTCCTTCAGCGTCTCATAGTCGAAGGTCGCAAGGGGCTTGCCATAGGCCTCGAAAATGCCGCCCACGCTCATGTAACGGGGGGCGTTCAGCTCCTTGATGCAGGTGAGAAGGCAGGGGGTCTTGACCTTAATAGTCATGTACCCGTCCTCCAGCATCCGCTTCACGGTGACGGTGTCGCCGGTCTTCTGGATGTCCGCGGCGTAGGTCACCTGAGGCAGGCCCAGCTTCTCACCGATTTGGGGGCCGACCTGAGCGGTGTCGCCGTCGATGGCCTGACGGCCGCACATCACGATGTCGTCGGACTCCACGCCGATGCGGTTGATGGCGGCGGCCAGAATCTGGGACGTGGCGTACGTATCGCTGCCGCCAAACTCGCGGGCGGACACCAGCACGCCCTCGTCGGCGCCGCGGGCCATCAGCTCACGCAGCATTCCGGCGGCGGGAGGGGGGCCCATGGTCACGACGATGACCTTGCAGCCGGTCTCGTCCTTCAGCTTCAGCGCCGCTTCAACGGCGTTCAGGTCGTCGGGGTTGGTGATGGTCTGCATGGACGCGCGGTCCAAAGTCCCATCGGGATTCACAGCCACCTTTCCGGAGGTATCGGGCACCTGCTTTACACATACGATGATTTTCATGACTCTCTACCTCCTCAGTTATTTCACGCCCAGGCGACCGGCAATGACCATCCGCTGGACCTCGGAAGTACCCTCGTAGATCTCGGTGATCTTCGCGTCGCGCATCATGCGCTCCACGGGATACTCGCGGGTGTAGCCGTAGCCGCCA
>JAEWML010000114.1 GCA_023393155.1 Bacillota bacterium | reverse complement strand
CTATATGATTGCCTTCTTTATGGATGGCTTGTATCAGCTTCTTGTGCTGTTCATGATGGGACCTGTCATTCCCATCCTCCACACCTCCCTGAGGCTCCCCCGTGGATACGGCATCCGTAATACGGTGAGCCTGCTGCATATGCGGCAATCTCTGGATAACTTGGGAGCCATCCATATCGGCGGCGTCAAGATCCCCGTGCTGACTCTTGTGGTCATTGCTATTTTCTGCCTGTTCATCGTCTGGTTCCGCAAGACGAAGCTGGGTCAGGATATGCGCGCTGTGGGCCAGAATATGGACGTGGCCCGGGACGCCGGCATCAAGGTGGAGCGTACCCGCATCATCGCCATCGTTATGTCCACCGTATTTGCGGGTCTCGGCATGGTCATCTATCTGCAAAACATGGGCAATATCTCTACTTACAGCTCCCACAAGCAGATCGGTATGTTCTGCATCGCGGCGCTGCTGGTGGGCGGCGCGTCCGTGGACAAGGCGTCCATCGGGAATGTGTTTCTGGGCGTGATTTTGTTCCATACCATGTTCATCGTGGCTCCGGCCACGGGCGCCAAAATTACGGGCGACTCCATGATCGGTGAATACTTCCGCGTATTTGCCTCCTATGGCGTCATCACCGTTGCCCTGATTATGTATGAGACGAAAAAGCGCATGGCCAAAGGAAAAATTGGCCACCAGCTTCAGCTTGCGCAACGTGAGGAGGAGAGCCGATGAAAAAGATTCCTATGCGTGCCCTCCTGTTCCGTGTGGGCGCAGTGCTGCTTCTTGCCGTCATTGCGTACAGCATGACCATCATCGGCCGCGGACACACCGTGTATATGGACAGCAAACGTCTGGACTACAACGGTCAGACCTACGAAACGCCCTATAAGGTCGTGGTCTATGTGAACGACCAGCAGGTGGCCAAGCTCTATGACAAAGAACGGGGCATGTCCACCTGGATCGGGCAGAATTTTTCCATGACTCTGGAAATCACCCAGAAAAAGGGCGGCACGGAAGAGACTCAAGAAGTGTCGCTGACCCTGCCCCGCAATATGGACGGCATCATCCTCAACCTGCCGGCCCTTCTGGCGGGACTGCCCGAGGACGCCTATCTCTCCGAGTTCGTAGCCGCTCCCGCCGAGGAAGAGGAGACTGGCGACGAAGGAATCACGGACGAATTTGGCATGACCACCACTGAGGAACTTCCAGCGGAATAATTGACTGTGCAGCCCATGCTTTCGCATGGGCTGCCTTGTTAGAAAGAAGGATTGACATGTCTTTGTTATCAAATTGCAAACCTCAAGACGTATTCAGCTACTTTGAAAAACTCTGCGCCGTCCCCCACGGCAGCGGAAACACAAAGCAAATCAGTGACCTCTGCGCGGGCTTTGCCCGGGACCTGGGACTGCGCTACCGGCAGGAGCCCTGCAACAATCTTATCATCTGGAAAGATGCCTCCCCCGGCTATGAGAACGCCGAGCCCATCATTTTGCAGGGCCACATGGACATGGTCTGCGCCGTGGCGGAGGGCTGCACCAAAGACATGTCCGTGGAGGGGCTGGATTTGGAAACCGACGGGGAATTCCTGTGGGCCAAAGGCACCTCATTGGGCGGAGACAACTGCATCGCCGTGGCCATGATTCTGGCCATTCTGGCGGACGACACCTTGCCCCACCCGCCTTTGGAGGCACTCTTCACTGTGGACGAGGAAACGGGCATGGACGGCGCGTTCTCTCTGGACTGCTCCGATTTGAAGGGACGAAAGCTTCTGAATCTGGACTCCGAGGAGGAGGGCGAATTTTGCATGTCCTGCGCCGGAGGCGTCCGGGCGGACTGCTTTTTGCCCGCCCAAATGGAGGCGCCGGAAGGCGGGACGGGCTATCGCGTCACCCTCTCGGGCCTTCAGGGAGGCCACTCCGGAGGCGAGATTCATAAAGGCCGTGGCTCCGCCAACCAGCTCATGGTCCGGGTTCTCTACTCCGCCATGGAGCGTGTCCCCGGCCTGCGGCTGGCGGACATCCGGGGCGGCCGCTTTGAAAATGTCATCTGCCCCCGCAACGACGCCCTGGTGACCGTTCCGGTGGACCGGGCGGCGGACTTCGAGTCTTTCCTCGCCGAATTTGACGCAATCCTCAAAAACGAGTACGCCGGCTGCGACGACGGCGTGTCCCTCGCCTGTTCCAAAGAGGTGGTTCCCGCCGCCCTGAGCGCGGCTGCCACCTCCTCCCTGCTCCACGTCCTCCTGCCCCTGCCCCAGGGCGTTCAGGCCATGAGCGCCGATTTCCCCGGTCTGGTGCAGACTTCCTTAAACTTGGGCGTGATGGGAATGCAGGCGGACGGCCTCCACTTCACCGTCTCTATCCGCTCCTCCATCGCCACGCAGAAGGCCATGCTGCTCCAGCGGATTCGGGCCATCGTGGAGTACGCCGGGGGCACGGTGACGGAGCGCAGCTCTTATCCCGGCTGGCAGTACAACCGGACTTCCCCCCTTCGGGAGCTGGCTCTGGCGGCCTACAAGGATGTCACCGGCAAGGACGGCGTCATCGCCGCCACCCACGGCGGTCTGGAGTGCGGCCTGTTTATAGAAAAGCTGCCCGGCCTGGACGCCATCTCCATGGGGCCGGAGCTTCACGACGTACACTCCGCCCGGGAGCGGCTGAGCATCCCCTCCACGGCGCGGGTGTACCAGCTGGTCCGTGAGATTTTAAAGCGCAGCAAATAAGGGACTTTAAAAAGCGGCGGCCAGGCCCGGTTGGGCCTAGCCGCCGCTTCAGCCTGTCAAAAGGGCTCCCCCATAAGGAAGGGCCTTTTGTATAAGTAAACGCTGTCTCATGGCACTTTCTGCGTCTGCCTGTGCCTGTTCCAGAAGCGGGCAGCACGGAGCGGACGTTCCTTTTCGCCGGATTGGCCGGGTCTTGGGGATATGCTGCGCCACCGTTTGCAGGGCGCTGAGGACAGTGCGAGATGCGCATAATTATGTGCAGCATACATGGCCCAAAATGCAAAAAAGATATACCGGATGATGCCGCGCTGTGCCGCTATTGCTGGAAGGTCCTAATTTGCAAGGAGAGAAGACGCAGAAAGCGCCCCAACGGGACGGGTATATCCGCAAAATGACTGACAAGGCAATGAGCAAGCCCTATTG
>JAEWML010000085.1 GCA_023393155.1 Bacillota bacterium | reverse complement strand
CTGATCTGCATGAAGGCCATGGCCCCGGACCGGGACCGGCGGTATGACTCCGCCGAGGCAATGATTTTCGATCTGGACGCCTTCCGTAAAAATCCCGGCGTGGATTTGGACATCAACCCCAAGGACCTGCGCCCGGAAGAGCCTGATGAGCCCACCCGTCCGCTGCGCACCGGCGCTGTGGTGGCTGCCGCCGCGCAGCACCATGCCGCCCGGGAGCTTTCCCGTGAGCGGGAAACCGGGCGGGAATACGGACGGGGCCGCGACCGGAAGTACAACTCTGATTATGACCGGGACCCGCCCCGAAAGTCCGAGGGAGAGCTGTCCCCGCACAAACGTACGGCGCTGATTGCAGGTGTGGTGGTTGTGGCGCTGGTAGCCGTGTTCTTCGTGGCCCGGGCCGTGTTCGGCTCCATGGATGCGGGGGACAAATATACCGTTCCCAATGTGCTGGGACTGACGGTGGACGAGGCCAATGCGCTTCCTGAGGTTGACGGAATTTTTACAATCAATGTGATAAGCAGGGTTTACGACGATGCGCCCGTGGATGTGATCCTCAAGCAGGACCCGTCGGAGAACATGACGAAAAAAACCAACCTTGTCATTGATGTCACCGTCAGCGCCGGGGAGAGGACGGATACGATGCCGGACGGCCTGATTGGAAAAAATATTCAGGTTGCAAAGGTGGAGATGAAAACACTTATCGCCGATTTGAAGCTGGATATTCAAACGGTAGAGGAGAGCAGTGACGACGTAGTGGCGGACGCCATCATTCGCACGGAGCCGGAGGCGGGAGCTACCCTGAAAAAGGACGATACCGTGACGCTGTTCGTCAGCACGGGGCCGGAGAAGATTCCGGTGGATGTGCTGCCTCTGACTGCGCTTCCCGTTGACAAGGCAAAGGAACTGGCCAGAAGCCTTGGACTTGAGGTAGAGGTAAAAGAGGTGGAGAGCAACGAGGCTGTCGGTATGGTGGTGGCGCAGGACCCCGCCGGAAATACCAAAGCCAACAAGGGCGACACAATTATCCTCTCCGTCAGCAAGGGCCCCGCAGGCACAAGCAGCCCCTCGGGAAATCTGGTTCTCCAGCCGGCCACCTTCTCGCTGCCGCAGGATGGGCGGGAAACCGTTCATATGGTGGTTTTGCTGGATGGTCAGTCCCAGTTTGACGGCAATGTGAATTGCAGCGCCGGAACCACGACCGTGGACTTGTATGGCACCGGCACCGGCACGGTACAGGTGTATTATGACGGAACGCTGTTTGAGACGCGCACGGTAAGCTTTGATGCGTGAGGGCCGGATTCAAAAGGCCCTCAGCGGGTTTTATTATGTGGAGTGCGACGGTGAAATTTTTTGCTGCCGCGCCAGAGGAAGGTTTCGCAAAGAGGGCCTTTCCCCTCTGGTGGGGGACCGAGTGGAAATTCGGGAGCTGGGCGGCGGCGAGGGCTATGTGGAGGCCATAAAACTCCGGAAGAATACCTTTCGCCGCCCTGCCGTGGCAAATGTGGACCAGATTGTGGTGATTGCCTCGGAAGCCCTTCCCAAAACCGACCCCTATCTCATCGACCGGCTCTCCGCCATCGCGGCGCTGAAGGACTGCGGCGTGGTGGTGGTGCTGAACAAGTGTGATTTGAACAGCGCCGACGGTTTATATGAGATTTACCGTGCCGCGGGCTTTCCCACGGTCCGCGTCAGCGCGGAAACGGGAGAGGGACTGGAGGAGCTGAAGCCTTTAATAAGTGGAAAGCTATCTGCCTTTACAGGGAACTCCGGCGTGGGGAAATCCAGTATTTTAAATGCACTGGACCCGGCGTTCGGGTTACAGGTGGGGGAGATCAGCGAGGCTCTTGGCCGGGGACGGCACACCACCCGCCACGTAGAGCTTTTTCACCTGTCCTGTGGCGCGGAGGTGGTGGATTCACCCGGCTTTGCATCCTTTGATTCCGAAGAGCTGGATTTGGAGCTGAAACGCCGCCTTCCGGAGACTTTTCCGGACTTTGCGCCGTATCGGGAGGGGTGCCGATTTGTGGGGTGCAGCCACACGAAGGAAAAAGGCTGCGCGGTGCTGGAGGCCCTCATGGAAGGGAAGCTTCAAAAGAGCCGCCACGACAGCTATCTCCGGCTTTATGAGGAGCTGAAGCCCCTCAAGGAATGGGCGGAGCAGAAGAAATAGGGCAAGTGCGGATACCGAAAAATCGGTATCCGCACTTTTTTATTTTTCCTTTTCCGCGCGAAAATTTCCCTGCTTTGGCGCTTTGTTCCGCACGCTTTTTTATTCCCGCGTATATACTGGAATACGAGAGGAGGTGCGGCGGATATGTGGTGTGGCCGTGGAGGAGGAGGGGGCTGCTGGCTGGGCGTATGTGCGGTTTCGCTGGGGCTGGGTATTTTAATTGCGGCGATTTTCCCCACGGGCTTTCTGCTGTTTATCGTCGCGCTGCTCCTGATCGCCTGCGGGAGCGCCTGTCTTCGGCGCTGAGATGAGTTTGATTTGAAAAAGGAGTGCGTCTATATGAAAATCGTCGTCTGGAAGTCGCCGAAAGCGCTGTGCGGCCTGCTGCGCAGGTTGTTCGGGATCAAGGAATAACCCTCATCCTCCCGGCATAGGATAGGCCAGAATCACAATGGCCGGGAAAGGATGGTCTGAA
>JAEWML010000251.1 GCA_023393155.1 Bacillota bacterium | reverse complement strand
GGTTTTCCTCCGTCCCTTATTGGCTTGGTCGGCAGATCCTCGGTCACCGGAAACGAACAGGAGAATGCATGAAAAAAGCCGTTACGCTGAAAAAAAATCATGAGTTTCGCCGTCTGTACGGCAAAGGTGCTTCTGCCGCCGGGAGCGGGCTTGTGATTTACTGCCGAAAAAACCGGCTGGGGCATAACCGGCTGGGCGTTACCGTATCCACCAAGCTTGGAAATGCGGTGGTGCGCAACCGGGCGCGCCGCAGGCTGCGGGAGACATATCGGCTGAACCAGCATCTGATGCGCCAGGGCTACGACATGGTTCTGGTGGCGCGCCACCGGGCGGTCAATATGCCATGGGGAGAGCTGAACGCCAGCTTTTTAAAGCTTGCGGGGAAGCTGGGGCTTTTGGAGGAGGCGCTTGGGTGAAACGAATTCTATTGGCGCTGGTGAGATTTTACCGAAGGGCAATCTCTCCGCTTCGCCCGCCCTGCTGTCGGTTTTACCCAACCTGCTCCCAATATGCGCTGGAGGCCATTGAAAAATATGGCGCGCTGAAGGGCGGGTATTTGGCTTTGCGCCGCGTTCTCCGCTGCAACCCGTTCCACAGGGGGGGCTACGACCCCGTGCCCTGAGCGTAGCGAGATTTGTACACAAAGGAGTCTTCCAATGGGATTTTTAGGAACCATGGGATATTACGTCTGTATCCCGTTTGCCGCCCTTTTGCGGTTGTTTTACAATATGACCGGCTCCTATGGTCTGTCCCTGATTTTCTTCACGCTGGTCATCAAGCTGGTGCTGCTGCCGTTCCAGATGAAGAGCAAAAAGAGCATGGTCCGCATGAACCGCATGAGCGGAAAGATGAAGGAGATTCAGAAAAAATACGCCAATAACCCGGCAAAGCAGCAGGAGGAGACGCAGAAGCTGTATGCCGAGCAGGGGGTCAGCCCCATGAGCGGCTGCCTGTGGAGCATGCTGCCCATGTTCTTCCTCATCGCGCTGTACGCCATTATCCGCCAGCCCATCACCCATTTCATGATGCTGGACGCAAGCGTGGTGGATTCGGCGCTGTCCGCCCTGCAATCCGCCGGCGTGAATATTGCCGACATTGCCAACACCACCAAGGACGGGGCCTTGCAGGTCAGCTCCTTCGGGCAGATTATGATGGTCAACGCCATCAACACCCAGCTTCCCGAATTTGCCGCCAGCACGCCCGGCTGGATCAGCGTGAATTACAGCTTCCTGGGGATGGACCTGTCGGTTCTGCCCAGCAATGTGCTTAAGGCGTTTACCTTTACCTGGGCCAACATCGGCGTGATTCTCATGCCTGTGATCTCCGCCGGGCTCAGCTTTTTGATGAGTATGGCGTCTATGGCGGGACAGGATAAGAACAGCCCCGCCGCCCGGCAGATGAAGACGATGCTGTGGATGATGCCTCTGATGTCTCTGTGGATCGGCTTTACCCTGCCTGCTGCATTGTGCGTGTACTGGATTGCCCAGAGCGCTTTCTCCGCGGTGCAGGAGTGGTTTATGGGCAAGTTCTATAACAAGAAGATTGAAGAAGAGGAAAATCAACGTCAGGAGGCCATCGAGGCCGACCGCCGCCACCGTCAGGAGGAGGCCCGGAGCAAGCAGGAGGAGCTGCGCCAGCAGCAGGCCCTGAAGCCCTCCCTGAAGGAAAAGCGCAAGGCCGCCCAAGAGGCGAAAAGCAACAAGCCCAAGAAAGCCAGTACCAATGAAAACGGCCGCATGGGCGACCGTCCTTATGCCCGCGGCCGCGCCTATCAGGAGAATCGGTACGGCGATTCCAACGAGAAATAAGGAGCTTTTGCCATGAGTTATATTGACGTAACGGGCAAGACGGAGGAGGAAGCCATTGCCCGCGCACTTTCACAGTTGAATATGGAGCGGGACGACGTGTCCGTTGAAATTCTTGAGCGGGCCAAAACAGGCTTTCTGGGCCTTGGCAGTACCCCGGCAAAGGTCCGCGTGACCTATGGCGGCGAAGAGGAAAAGCCCGCCGCCCCGGAAATTGTCCCCGCCAAACCCAAGGTGGAGAGCAGACCCGCCGCCAAGCCCGCAGCAAAGCCGGTGGTCAAACCCGCGCCCCGGGCGGAGAAGCCCGCGGCGGAGCCTGCGCAGAAGACCCGCGAGCCTGCCGTGAAGGAAGAACGGATCGCGCCTGCCGAGTATGTTTCCAAGCCCTTGGGCGAGGAGATACAGGACGAAAAGGCAGAGGCCATCCGCGCGTTTCTCTCCGGACTTTTGGAGAAGATGGAAATAGAGGCACAGATTCGCGTGTACCTGCCTGAAAAGGGCCGGTATCAGGTGATTCTGGAAGGTTCCGGCATGGGGCAGATTATCGGCCGCCGGGGCGAGACGCTGGATGCGATTCAGCAGCTTACCGGCTATTGCGTGAACCGTGCCGGTACGGGCCGCGTGCGGGTGGCCGTGGATGCGGAGAACTACCGCGCCAAGCGGGAGGAAAGCCTGGACCATCTGGCCCGCAAGGTGGCGGCCAAGGTGGTTAAGTACCGCCGCAGCGTGACGCTGGAGCCTATGAACGCCTATGAGCGCCACATTATTCACGCCGCCTTGCAGGACGAGCCCAACGTGGCTACCGGCTCCATCGGAAGCGACCCCAACCGGCGGGTTGTGGTGTCCTACGTGCGCTGAAGGAATTATCTGCGAGCAATTAGCTGAATACGGAAAAAGAACGGCGAGGTGACGGCACCTCGCCGTTCTTTTTTGCGTCCGAAACAGACTTTCGGAAGATAGAAGCCGTCGTATGTTGGTCCGGTTATAAAGTTAAAAAATTCATATAAAAGACTTGACTTTTTGAAATTTTGTATTATTGTTATAATACAATAAAATGCTGCGTTTGGCCAACGAAAAAAGAATTCCTGATACGGTGCGGGTTTCAAGCTTTGTTCAAGGTGAATCATGGAAAATGTTTTGTAAACACATAATCCGGCACAGGGCCAAATACGAGGCTTATGTGAGGAAATGAGGAATCGTATGAAAGAAGAATTGCAGAAAAACGAAGAGGTACAGGGGCTGGATGACGGTCCGGCGAAAAAAAGGGGGCTTGGAGTGATTGGAAAGCTGAAGGGTCTGTGGGGCCGGAAGAAGCTGCGCAAGTGGCTGATTCTGGCCGTTGTGCTGGTCGTGGCGGTGTCTGCGGTGCTGCGGGGCTTCAGCAAAAAAAAGGACGCCGCCGCGATTACTTACACGGAGGAGGCTGTGTCCTATCGCGCGATTACGCAGGCGCTCAGCGGAACCGGTACGCTCCAGCCAGCCAACTCCTACACTGTCACCACGTTGAAGGAGGGCGAGATTTTATCGGCGGATTTTGAAGAAGGGGATACGGTTACGAGGGATACCGTTCTCTATGAGCTGGACAGCTCCGATGTCAGCAGCAATCTGGAAAAGTCCCAGCTATCGCTGAATCAGGCCCAGCGCAGCTATGAAAAGGCTGCCTATGCGCAGTCCCCCGTATCGGGTATCGTGGCGTCTTTGGATGTGAAAACAGGCGACGTGGTAAAAGCCGGGCAGACCGTAGCCACCGTGCGGGACAATTCCTCCATGACGCTGAAGGTGCATTTCGCATCGGATGATGCAAAGAGCTTTTATGTGGGGCAGAGCGCGTCCGTGGTGCTGGACGGCTCCTTTGAGACGCTTGCCGGAACAGTCGCCGCGATTTCGGGAGCGGACACGGTGCTTACCGGAAACCGTATTGTGCGTAGTGTGACAATCTCTGTGAAAAATCCCGGGGGCCTGACCGACACGCAGGCGGCCACCGCCACCATTAACGGCAGCGGCTCCAGTGAAAACGCCACCTTGGAGTATCGGGCGGCGGAAGATGTGGTTGCCTCCTCCGGCGGCACCGTGGCCGCCGTCAATGTAAAGGAGGGCGGAACGGTATCCGCCGGGCAGGCCATTGTCACCTTTGCCGCCAACGCGGTCAACGACGCTGTGCAGTCTGCGGAGGATAACCTGAAAAGCGCGGAGTTGAGTATGGAAGCCTCTCAAAAGCAACTGGAGGATTACACCATTACCTCTCCCATCGACGGAACCATTGTGGATAAGCAAATCAAGGCCGGTGAAAAGGTGGAATCCGGCAATACCCTCTGCATTATCTACGATCTGAGCTATCTTGAAATGACGCTCAGCGTGGATGAACTGGATATCACGCAGGTGTCGGTGGGACAAAACGTCACCATTACGGCGGACGCCGTGGAGGGCGAAACTTTTACCGGCCAGGTGACGAAGATTTCCATGGCGGGAACCACCAGCAACAGCGCCACCACCTATCCCGTCACCGTCCGGATCGACGACTACGGCGATCTTTGGCCGGGGATGAACGTAGACGCGGAAATTGTACTTGCGGAAAATGACAACGCGCTTTCCATCCCCAGCGCCGCGTTGGTGCGGGGAAATAAGGTTTTGATTACCGCCGATTCCCCCAGTGCGGCCAACGCGCTGGAAGATAAAGCGCCGGATAATTACGTCTATGTGTCCGTGGAAACCGGCGTCAGCAACGACAATTACATTGAAATTGCCTCCGGGCTTCAGGAGGGAGACACGGTGGCCTATTTGCCCGTTTCCAGCAGCTCCTCCGGAATGGAAATGATGATGGCCGGCGGCCCGGGCGGCGAAATGGGAAGCGAGGGACCCGGCGACGGCGGAGGCGGAAGACCCAGCGGAAGAGGCCCCGGAGGCGGAGGACCGATAGGATGAGCGCTCTGATTGAATTTCAGGATGTATCCAAGGTTTATGAGATGGGCGATTCTGTTGTCCGGGCGGCAGACCACATTTCCATGCAAATTCAAAGGGGCGAGTTTGTGGCCATCGTGGGCCAATCCGGCTCCGGAAAATCCACCTGCATGAATATCATCGGATGTCTGGATGTTCCAACCGACGGTAAATATTTGCTGGATGGCCGGGATGTGGGCTCGTTGGATAAAGACCAACTGGCGGAAATCCGCAATAAGATGCTGGGATTTATTTTTCAGCAGTACAATCTGCTTCCAAGACTCACGTTGCTGGAAAATGTGGAGGTTCCCATGATGTATGCCGGCGTTTCCAAAAACGACCGGAGGGAACGGGCCAAGGTGGCGCTTGAGATGGTGGGGCTTGGAAGCAAGATCAGCCACCGGCCCGCGCAGCTCTCCGGAGGACAGCAGCAGCGTGTTTCCATTGCCCGGGCGCTGGTGGGGGAGCCTGCGGTGATTCTGGCCGACGAGCCTACCGGCGCGCTGGATTCCCACACCGGAAGGGAAGTGCTGTCCCTGTTGCAGCAGCTTCACGCGGCGGGCAACACCGTGGTGCTTATTACCCACGATAACTCCATTGCGATTCAGGCCCAGCGCATTATCCGTCTGGAAGACGGACGTGTCATTTACGACGGGGATTCCCGCGCGCCGGAAGCGGTGGTATCGTCAAGCTTTTCGGGAATGGGAGGCGGACAATGAAACTGACGGAAGCCTTCCAGCTCGCGGTTAAAAACATCAAGGGCAACAGGATGCGCACCTTTTTGACGATGCTTGGTATTATCATCGGCATTGCGGCTGTCATTGTGATTGTGGGTCTTGGAAACGGCATGGAAAAATACATGCGGGACCAATTTGCCGACATGGGGACAAATACGGTGGCGGTGAACATTATGGGCCGGGGCAGCTCCCGCAGCGTGTCCGAGACGCAGATGTATGCGCTGGTGGAGGAAAATCCCGACTATTTTGACCAGATTTCCCCAACGGTCAGTTTGTCCGGCACTGTTAAAATCGGAACGGAAAGCCTTTCCACCACGACGGTTACGGGCGTCAGCGAGGCATACTTCGATATGAAGGGCTATACGGTTTCTTCCGGCCGGGGCCTTCAGTATGTGGACGTGGAAAAACGGCGAAATGTCTGCGTGGTGGGAAACTATCTCAACAGCACCTATTACGGCGGGAATGCCGTGGGCCAGATGATCCGCCTGAACGGAAAGAGCTGTTTAATTGTGGGCGTCATGACCCAGGAAACCGACGGAGAAATGGAGGAGGGAGGAACGGACGACTGCGTGTTCCTTCCCTATTCCACCGCGGCGCGCATGTCCTATACGGGCAAAATCAGCAGCTATACCCTTACCGTGGTGGATGAGACGCAGGCGGCGGCCAGTGTCACCATTGTGGAGGATTACCTATACGATATTTTTTCCGATGACGACGCGTATATGGTTGTCAGCATGGCAGAGATGCTTGACGCCATGAATGCCATGATTAACGTGATGATTGGAATTTTGACAGGCATTGCCGCGATCTCTCTGGTGGTGGGCGGCATTGGAATTATGAATATCATGCTGGTGTCCGTTACGGAGAGAACCCGGGAAATCGGCATTCGCAAGGCGCTGGGCGCGAAGGAGCGGTACATTATGCAGCAGTTTGTCATGGAGGCCGCCACCACCTCCGCGCTGGGCGGCGTGCTGGGCATCACCGTGGGGTACGGGCTTTCTTCCTTGGCCACCATCGTCGTCACGGCGCTGATGCAGGAAAGCCTGACCGTCAGCCCGTCTATTGGCGCGGTGTTGGGTGCGTTCGGAATCTCCACATGTATTGGCATCGTGTTTGGATATTTACCGGCAAAAAAGGCGGCGCGGCTGAATCCCATTGATGCGCTGCATTATGACTGACAGGGGCGGGGCAGGCCGAAAGGCCGCTTTGTGCCTGCTGCGCGGAGAAAGGAAAAACAACCTATGAAAAAACGAATCTTATGCCTTATCATGGCGGTGTTCCTGCTGCCCGGGCTGATCGCCGTCCCTGCCGGAGCAGCCGTTTCGGAGGACAGCGGCGAGGTCCAGACCATTCGGGCGCTGGGGATTATGACGGGGGATTCCGCCGGAAACCTGAATTTGGGCGGCAATGTCACCCGCGCTCAATTTGCGAAAATGCTGGTAAACGCCTCCTCGTATAAAGACAGCGTGGGGGACGGAGAGGGCGTTTCTCTCTTCAAGGATGTGAACAGCACCCACTGGGCCTCCCAGTATATTAAAATCGCCGTAAACGAGGGGTGGATGACGGGATATACCGACGGCACCTTCCGCCCCAGCCAGAGCATCACGCTGGAGCAGGCGTGCGCCACGGTGCTGCGTCTTCTGGGATACGACTCCTCTTCGCTTGCGGGATCCTTTCCCTCCGCGCAGCTCAGCAAGGCCAGCTCCCTGGGGCTGCGGGATCAGATTTCTCTTGGTAAGGGCGAGTACATGACCCGGTCCGACTGCGTGTACCTGTTCTATAATACCCTGACGGCGCAGACCAGCGACGCAAAGACCTACGCCGTCACGCTGGGCTATACCGTCACCAATGGCAACGTGGACTATGCCGCGGTGGTTTCTGCCAATTTGAGCGGACCCTATGTGGCGACGGGCGGCGGACAGCCGCTGGAGCTGCCCTTTGCCTCCTCGGCGGCCTCTGTGTACCGCAACGGTGCGGCGTCCGCCCTCTCCGCCGTGCAGCAGTACGATGTCTATTATTATAACGCGGGGATGCAGACCGTGTGGATTTACACCGACCGGGCAGGCGGCACGATTACCGCCCTGCTGCCCAGCGCCGCCGCGCCCACCTCGGTGACTCTGGGCGCGACCACCTATACCGTCGGCACCGCCACGGCGGCTTATAAGCTGTCGTCCATGGGTGGATTCAAGGTTGGAGACACCGCGCTGCTTCTGCTGGGTATGAACGGAGAAGTGGTGGATGTGGTCAATGGCAGCGCAGCGGATACGGTTTATTACGGCGTGGTGACCGCCGTGGCAAACGCGTCTTCCTCCGGTTCCTCCGCCGGAACCGAGGTCCGCGTGAGCGTGGCCTGTACCGACGGCGTGGTGCACACCTTCTCCGTTAGCCAGCGGGGCGCCTATACGGTGGGAAGTCTGGTTTCCGCCAGCATGACGGACAGCGGCGCTTCCATCAGCCAGCTTACCGCCAAGACCCTCAGCGGCGCGGTGAATCAGGCCGGAAGCAAGCTGGGAGATAAACTCTTTGCAGGGGATGTGCAGATTTTGGATACCGCCTCTAACGGTGCGTGGGCCAAAATTTATCCCAGCCGTCTTGCGGGCTACACGCTTTCCACCGATGATGTGCGCTACTATGTCACCAATACAAGCGGCGAAATTACCCACTTGCTTTTGGACGACGCCACGGGGGATACCTGGTCTTACTATTATCTGACATCCGTTCCGGAAAAGGAGAACGGCACGCTCAGCGGCAGCTATTCCGGGCTGAAAAGCGGAAGCAGTGTCACGCTTGACAATAACGGAAAAACGTTTGGCGTAGACGCAGGAGGCGTAGGGGTCCAGTTTAACAGCGACGGTGAAATCAAAAGTATGCGCCAGCTTCTGTCCGTCACGCTGGACAGTCTCAGCTCCGTCAGCGCCATGGGCGGCAATACGACTTATAAGCTGGATTCCGGCGTACAGGTTTACCTGCGCAAGCGGGATGCAAGCTACGTGTTGAATTACTATCAGGTGGACCTGGGCTCCGTCAATGCGTCGGACTACAAGCTGACCGGCTGGGTTGATAACTTTGGAAATACCGCCGGGAAACAAGTCCGGGTGATTATCGCGGAGGAAAAGTGATTTTTATTGAGCGCACTTCCCTTGCGCAGGAAAAAGCGGCGGAAACAAATTGCGGGCTATAAAAAACTGAGTAGGAAAACGCCCCGTCTCCAAACCATTTTGGAGACGGGGCGTTTACACCGGGTTTAGAAAGCAGCTTGACAATTCGGAAAAAAGGTGATAGAGTAGGCCACGATATTTCAACAGGCTGTGAAAGGGAGTAGTATCCCCCGTTTCCGGGCGAAGAGAGAGGACGTTTTGGTGCAAGTCCTTGCCGGAAGGGAGAGAAGGCGCCCCCGAGCCGCGCGTTTGAGCGAGAGCAGAATGCGCCGGTCCCCGCCGTTACCGGGTCAGAGTGCGCGCTTCTTGGCGCGAATTCAGGTGGCACCGCGGACAATCGTTCGCCCTGAGCTTTGCTCGGGGCGTTTTTTATTTTTTCGCCGTGTTGATCGGAGGAAAGGAAGAGGGAGATTATGAATAACACCGAAAAGACTATGGAGAAAATTGTGGCTCTGTGCAAGAGCCGGGGCTTTGTGTTTCCCGGCAGCGAGATTTACGGAGGCCTGGCCAATAGCTGGGATTATGGCCCCTTGGGCGTGGAGATGAAAAACAACGTCAAGCGCGCTTGGTGGAAAAAGTTTGTGCAGGAAAATCCCTACAACGTGGGACTGGACGCCGCGATTTTGATGAATCCTCAAGTGTGGGTTGCCTCCGGCCACGTGGCAACGTTTAACGACCCGCTGATCGACTGCCGGTCCTGCAAAATGCGTCACCGGGCCGACAAGCTGGTGGAGGAATACAATCAGGAGAACGGCATCACCGACGTGAACGTGGAGTCCATGGACGGCGAGGCGCTGGTTTCCTATATCCGGGAAAAGCAGGTTCCCTGCCCCGGCTGCGGCAAAAGTGACTTTACCGATATCCGTAAATTCAACTTGATGTTTAAAACCCATCAGGGCGTGACGGAGGGAACCGCCAACGAGGTGTATCTCCGGCCCGAAACGGCGCAGGGCATTTTTGTGAACTTCTCGAATATCCAGAGGACCACCCGCCGCAAGCTGCCCTTTGGCGTGTGCCAAGTGGGCAAGTCCTTCCGCAACGAGATTACGCCGGGCAACTTCATTTTCCGCATCCGGGAGTTCGAGCAGATGGAGCTGGAGTTTTTCTGCAAGCCGGACACGGACCTCGAGTGGTTTGCATATTGGCGGAACTATTGCCACGAGTGGCTCAAGGGCCTGCATGTGAAGGATGAAAACCTGCGCCTTCGGGACCACGAAAAGGAGGAGCTGAGCTTCTATTCCAAGGCCACCACAGACTTTGAATACAAATTCCCCTTTGGCTGGGGCGAGCTGTGGGGCGTGGCCGACCGGACGAACTACGACCTCTCCCAGCATCAGGAGCATTCCGGTCAGGACCTGACCTATTTCGATCAGGAGGCGGGAGAGCACTATATCCCCTATGTCATTGAGCCGTCCCTGGGCGCGGACCGGATGACCCTCGCTCTGTTGGTGGAGGCCTATGACGAGGAAGTGGTGGATGCGGAGAAGAACGACACCCGCGTGGTGATGCGTTTCCATCCCGCCATTGCGCCGTTTAAGGTGGCGGTGCTGCCCCTGAGCAAGAAGCTGGGCGACAAGGCACGGGAGGTTCAGCAGATGCTTTCCTCCGAGTGGATGGTGGACTTTGACGAAACCGGCTCCATCGGTAAGCGCTATCGCCGGGAGGACGAAATTGGCACGCCCTACTGCGTCACCGTGGACTTTGACACTGTGGGTGACGACGAGAAGGCCGGGGATAACTGCGTCACCGTCCGGGACCGGGACACCATGGAGCAGGTGCGCCTGCCCATTGACGGGCTGAAGGCATATCTTGCGGAGAAGCTGGCCTACTGAGCGTTTTTGCGCCCCTTCTGCGCGGAGCGCCTTGAAAAAGCGAAAAGCGGGACACGGAGACTGCCGTGTCCCGTTTTCCCCTGAAAGCGAGGAAGTACATTGAAGCAGACGCTTTTAAAAATCGGAAAGGCCGCGCTGGTGCTACTGGAGGCGCTGGCGCTTGGAGGCGCGGTGGCCTTTGCCATACAGTGGATTATTCTGGGAGACGCGCAGGCGGCGCTGGACTGGTGCCTTGGGGCGCTGCCGCCCTTTTGCCTGACGGCGGTGTTTTACGGCGGCGGGGCGCTGCTTTTGGGCCTTTTGACCGGGCGGCTGTGGGTTGGGGCGCTGGCTTCTTCCGCCGTGGGAGTGACGCTGGCGCTGGTGAGCTATTTCAAACTCGCCATCAACGGAACGCCGCTGGAGGCCGAGGATTTCGGCATGATCGGCCAGTTGAATCAGGTGATGGGCGTGGCGGGCGACCTGAAGGTCCCCGGACGAGGATGGGCCGCCGTGGGAATGCTGGTGCTGGTGGTTTTATTTCTGTTTTTGCTGGGTAAAATGCTGACCCTTGGAAGCGGGCGCACCCGGTTTGTGCTGGCCACGGCTGTGGTGTCTCTGGGGCTTGCGCTGGTGATCGGCCCCGGCGGGCCCGCGCTGG
>JAEWML010000193.1 GCA_023393155.1 Bacillota bacterium | reverse complement strand
AAGCATACGGCATTGTCCGTTTTTATGGATGCAGATAGCCCGCGCCCTCTCCGGGTGTCTGGCCGTAGGACTGGAACCGCTCCAGCACCTGCGCCATCTGGCTTTGGGTGAGGACATTGGGCGTTCCCACGCACAGCGCCCGGTATTGCAGCTCGGCAACGTACTCAAGGTTGAGGGCAAGGCTGTACGCGCCCGGAAGGTCGGCCCCGCAGACAACAACTCCGTGATTTGCAAGCAAAACAGCGTTTCCCCCACCGCAGGCGGCAATGGCGGCCTGCGCCAGCTCCGGGGTTCCGAAGGTGCGGTAGGGTGCGCAGGGAACTTCATTTGTCCCCGCATCTCCAATGGCGTAGTGCACCGCCCGGAGAGGGGCGCCCAAAATGGCAAAGGTGGTGCAATAAACGGAATGGGTGTGAACCACCGCCCGTGCTTCCGGCTTGTTTTGATAGAAAACGGCGTGGAGGGTCCACTCGCTGGAGGGCTTTCGGTTTCCGTCCGCCACGCGCCCGTTTAAATCCGCAACCACCACGTCCTCCGGCTGAATCTGGTCATAGTCCATGCCCGAGGGACTGATGGCCGTCAGCCCGGAAGCCGGGCTGAAAATGCTGAGATTCCCGCTGGTGCCGGGGCAAAGCCCCGCCGCGCTCAGCTTTCTGCCGTATTCGGCCACCAACTCCCGCTCCTTTTGCATCAGCATAAAGCGTCCTCCTTTAATAAAAGGCCCGCACCGGCCCGTCAAAATACTGCTCCAGCCCATCCGGGGGAAACACGCCCCGGTCCGTCACGATGCCGGAGATCAGCTCGGGCGGCGTCACGTCAAAGGACGGGTAAATGGCCTTGACGTCCGGCGCGGCATGGGAAATCCCACCGCAGGAAAGAACCTGAGCCGGGTCCCGCAGTTCCATCACAATGTCCTTTGCGCCGGGCTTGTCCCCATCGGGAATGCCGGTGACAAAATAGGGAATCCCGAAGTGCTTTGCAAGAATCGCCAGTTGAAAGGTGCCGATTTTGTTGGCGATGTGCCCGTCCCGGGCGATGGTGTCCGCCGCCGAGGTGAACAGGTCAATGCCCTCTCGCTCCATGACGTAGGCGGCCATGTTGTCAGTAATCACCGTAGTGTCAAAGCCCATTTCCGCAAAGCAGCCCGCCGTCAGCCGCGCCCCCTGCAAATAGGGCCGCGTCTCCGCGCAGAAGACGCGGAAGACCTTGCTGTTCCGCAGGGCTGCCCGCATCACCGTTCCCACAATTGTCTCACCGAAGCACTGGGTTAGAACGCTTCCGTTTTGGGGAATCAGCTCCGCAAGGGCGTCGCCCACCAACTGCATGACGGTATACCGCCGGTTCAGGGCCTCCACCGTGGAGGCAAATATGGCCTGCGCCGCGTCCTTTCCTTCCTCCAGCGCCTGAATGCCCACCTCCGCGCAGCGGCTGGTGATGATGCCGTACCGATTGGCGGTGGTGGGTCGGGCGTGGGCCAAATCGCCGGCGGCTTGCTTCAAAAAGCCAGACTGCCGGGAACTGTGCATATCCCGGCACTGGTGGGCCGCCAAGGCCATGCCCATGCCCACCGCCGTGTAGGGACCGGCGCTCTGGGTCACCATGTCCGCCACGGCCTGCCGGACCTCCTGATAGGTAAGGCACTCCGCAAAGCGGACCTCCGCCGGATAAACCCGCCGGTCCAGAATCCGCACGGCGCCGTCTTCATACCACGCCACGTTTTCATAGCGCAGCAAAAACGGCATACTTTCGTCGCAGCGCGTCATAAACATTCCCCTTCCGCCAGAATGCGCCGGAACGCCCCGGTCAGCTCGGCGCCGGAGCAAACGCGCTCCCGGTTTTTAATGAGAAAAATCCCCAGCCTGATGAGCGCCCGCTCCATCGAGACGCGAAGGGCAGAGTCCTGCACGGAGGTAAGCTCCGAAACCTTGGAGTCCCCCACCACCCGGCGAATCAGCTCCGTGCCCGCGTAGCCAATCGCGTCCGCCATCACGCCGTCCAGATAGAAGCATTTAAACTGCGGGCTGCGGTAGAGCGGAAATTCCACCAGCTCGTCGTACTTCCGGGACAGCTTTTCCCGGGTCTTGTCGTGCAAATCGGAAATTGTCCTGTCCAGCGCGGCGGCGGGTTCGGCGTCGTCCGGCGCGGTAAAGGCCTTGGTTCCCCGGGAAAAGAACAGGTTTCCGATCACGTTTCCGATGTCGTAGCCCATGGGCCCGTAAAAGGCAAATTCCGGGTCGATGATTTTTACGCCCTGCCCGTTTGCAAAAATGGAGCCGGTGTGCAAATCCCCGTGAAGCAGAGCCTGCGCGTTGTTCATAAAGGCGCAGCGCAGTTTGGCCACCTCGGCTTTCAGCGTCTCGTTCCGATATAGAACTTCTTCCACGAAGGCTTCGTTGCCCGCTGTGACAATGTTCCGGTTTTTATAGTTGTGATACGGCTCTGTCAGCACCAAATCTTCCGTAATTTCGCACAGCTCCGGATTGGTAAAAAAGCAAACCCGCTCCTTTTTCTCCCGCCGGTCCAGAACTAAATCGGTGGACGGCAGAAGCGTGTCTGCAAGATAGGAAGAGAGGGCTTCGGAAAGGTGCGGGTAGACCCGATTTTCTGCCAGCTCGCTTCGGAGGTTGTGATAGTCGGAGATATCCTCCAAGGCGATCACCGCCATAATTTCGTCGCAGCGGTAGACCTTGGGAACAAGGCCGGGGGCCAGCGCGTCCTCTAACTGCAAGGCCCGGGCCTCAATTTTGCTGCGGCGAACGTCCAGCGGGCGGCCGGAGGAACGAAGCAGCCGGTCCGCCTGCTTGATGATAACGGAGCGCCCGCTTGTCTCAGACTCGATGCGGAACACGTAGTTGATGTTTCCGTCTCCAATTTCCCGGCAGTGCAGAGCCTCTCCCGGCTCAAAAAAGCCAAGAACCTCGGCGGCATAGCGTTTTGCGTCCTCTGCATTCATTAAAAAGAACCGGTTGAATCCGGACAATCAAATCTCTCCTCCCGGGCGGAGGAAAGGACATGCGGGGGCGTTTCCGCCGCCGTCTTTCCGCAGAAATTGATGGCTTCACTTTATCACAAATTACTGGTTGATTCAATCGGCTGGGATATTTTAAACAGTAAAAAAACGGTGGGGAAGATGGGTGAGTAAAAACAGCGGGGGAGAACAGGCCCACGGAAAAGGAAAGGACAGAACCACGCCGGGTTTTCGCTGTGGCAAAACTGTGGGTATTTCAAAAAATGCGCCCGCAAAAAACGCGGGACGGTGCCGCAAAGCGGCATCGTCCCGTTTGAAAGCTGCGTTAAAAAAGGTACTTAACCCAGCGCCCTTAAAAATTCATTGATGGTTTCCACATGCTTTCGCTCATCTAAAATAATTCTGCGAAACAGGGCCTGCATCTCCGGGCAGTCGATTTGACGGATCAGCCGCAGATAGTGGGCGATGGCGGCCTTTTCTCCCTCAAGATCGGCCAGAAGAATTGCACGAATCTGATAGGCATAAACGGGAAATTCCCCCGACCAGTATTCGTTGCTTACATAGCTCATAAACTTCGGAGCCTGCCCCAGCTTTAAAACCAGATTGCCAAGCAGGGTCAGGTGAAGAACTTCCACCGAAGTAATACACTCATACGCAAAATGCAGTTCGGGATGCTCCAGTGTGTAAAAGTTATGCGCCATATACTGCCCTATGGCCGTGGCCTCGGAGCCTGCCCCGGCAAACGCGTCGGACACAAGGGCGGCGTATTCAAAATTGTGAGCGAGCTTTCCCACCTCCGGATAAGGAGCGTTCACCAGATACCTGCCGCAATCCTGCAAAGCAATCACCTCCCGCTCAGGCTATGCGGGAGACGGGGGAGTTATGACGGCCCGGAAAAGACTTTCTTCGCCGGACTTTTGGAAGCGGACTTTGGGGCAGAACCTCAGCCCCCCCGGGTCACGTCGCAGGACTGATACCAGCGCAGCGCGTCCAGAAAATGAGCGGGCTGAAAGTCCGGCCAGAAGTCATCCACAATATAAAAATCGGCATAGACCGACTGGGCGGGAAGAAATCCGCTCAGGCGTCTGCACCCGCCCCACCGCACCACCAGATCCACCCGGGAAATTTCGGCGGAGCGCAGGGTTTTGTCCTCCGCCAGATGATTCAGGTCCCACTCCCAGTCGTAATTCACCAGAAAGTTCAAATTGATCAAGCCCCGGCCAAAGTGGACGCGCCGGTTCGCGTATTCCAGCAGCTCCGGCGGAAAGGCGGGAGAGTCTGTGTTGCCGATGACCAGCAAATTGGCGTCCCTTCCGCTTAGAAGGCGCACGGCGTCCACGCAGGCCTTTGTAAATGCGTCCCGCTGGCCTTTTTCCCGCCGGTTGTTGTCTTTGGTGAAGCCGTAAAAGGTGGCCTCCCGAATGCCCAGCTCCAAAAGCTGCTCATAGAGCGCGAAGCCCGGCTGAATGCCCTGGGCGTAGCCGTCCTTTTTTTGAAGCCCGTTTGTTACCGCCCACCGCCTGTTGCCGTCGGGAATAATTCCCACATGTGCCGGTAATCTTTTAAACGTCTCCATCAAATTCCCCTTTACAAAGCGTTTTAATAGACAATAGGTTGCCCAATTTCTGTATAATTATCTCCAAAAGGGGGGAGTGACTGCTTTCCGCGTCTCTTTTTTAGGCCTGGTCGAAAACTTTTCGTGAGACGGGGACAATCAGCAAACTTCCCCGGCGCGGCAAAAAGGCCGCGCCGGGGAAGTTTTATCCTATGTAGGGGACGGGCGGCTCTACCGCTTAGAACATACGGCCGCCGTCGCCCTGCCACATGTCGGCGTTATCGCCCATGATCGCTTTCAGCGGTTCGGAAGCCTTTTCAATCTCCTCCATCAGCTCGGCGGGAATTTCCTTTTCATAGGAGGCGAGATTTTGCTCCATCTGGGCGATGGTGCGCGCGCCCACCAGAACCGTCTGAACAAAATCGCGGCGCTTCAGGAAATTCATAGCCACCTCGGCGGGGGCAAAACCGTGCTTTTCGCAAAAAGCCATCAGCACGCCGATAAATTCGAAAATCTCCGCTTCAAAGCCGGGATCGCTGTGGCGGCAGGGGGTTTGTCCGGTGCGATAGAACCGGGTTTCCCGTCTGGCCACGGGAACGTCCTCAATGCGCCGGAATTTTCCAGTAAGCAGGCCCTGCGCCAGCGGGGAATAGGCGCACACCGGCATGCCGGCGGCGAGGCTGGCGGGAACGACTTCCTTTTCCACAATCCGCCAGATGAGGGAATAGGGGAGCTGGTTCATGGCAACCTCGTATTCGGCAAGGCTTGCCGCGCAGCCCTTGCCCGCGTTGCACACGCCCGCGATGCGGATTTTGCCCGCCTTTTTCAGGTCTTCAAAGGCACGAAACGTCTCCTCCACGGGGATTTCAGGCGTGGGCCAGTGAATCTGATAGAGGTCGATATAATCCGTCTGAAGCCGCTTCAGGCTGGCTTCGCAGCAGGCAATCACGTCGTCGTAGCGAAGCTTGTCGGTGTAAACCTTCGTGGCCAGAACCGCCTTGTCCCGGCGGCCCTTCAGCGCCTCGCCCACAACCTCTTCCGATTTGCCGTCGCCGTACCGGTCGGCCGTGTCAATCAGATTGACGCCGCGCTCCAGCGCGAAGTGAATGGTATCCAAGGCGGCCGCGTTGTCGCTTGCGCCCCAGAGGGTTGCGCCCGAATAGGCCCAGGTGCCAAGCGCCAGACCGGAAACCATAATGCAGCTTTTTCTCAGCTCGCTTTTTTTCATATTCCGCGCTCCTTTTGTAGAGTATTTTAGACACTGTCAGGATAGCGTTTTTAAATCTTTCCGGCAAGGGAAAACATCCCTTGCCGAAAAGTGCATCTCAGTCCACGCCGCCGGCTTTGCGAATGGCGTCGCACACTCTGGCCGTCCGCAGGGATTCCTCCCAGGAAATGGTCAGGGGCGCGCCGTTGAGAATCGCGTTGCCAAACTGCTCAACTTCCAGATAATAGTTGTCGTCCACCCAGACGGTGTAATCGGTGACAACCTCGTCGATATACTCCGCGTTCTGGGGACGGGCGTTTTTGCCCACCCGAACGTGGCACAGACCACGGCTGTTGAACTTGTGGTCCACATCGATGCGGCCCGTCTCGCCCAGCACGGAGAAGCAGCCGCGGGGATAGGCGTCCAGCCCCGCGTACAGCATGGCGGACACGTCCTGCCCGTAGCGCAGCAGCACAGAGTCGGAGGTGTCTACGCCGGTCTGCGCGTCAAAGCCGCAGTACACATGCATATCCGTGGGGTCCGCGCCCAGCAGATAGGAGACAAGGCTCACGTTATAGCACGTCACGTCGAACACCGCGCCGCCGCCCATGCCCTTCTGATACCGGATGCCCTGACGGTTGGAGTCAAAGGTGGAGTGCTTGGATTCAACATAGCGGACCCTGCCGATGGCGCCGCTGTCAATGATCTCCTTGACCTTCTGCACAAGCTGAGCGTGGCGGAAGGCATAGGCTTCCTCCAGAAGAACGCCGTGCTTTTCGGCGGCGGCGAACATCTCTTTCACTTGGCTTTCATTCAGGGCAAGGGGCTTTTCGCAGAGAATGTGCTTTCCGGCGGCGGCCGCCTTCACCACCCATTCCATGTGGATGCCGTTGGGCAGGGGAATGTAAACCGCGTCCACGTTCTCATCGTCCAGAAGCGCCTGATAATCCGTATAGAGCTTTTTAGGGCCGAAGGGCTCGGCGTAAGCCTTCAGCTTTGCCTCGTCCCGGCCTGCCAGAGCATAAAACTCCGCGTTGGACGCGGCAAGCATCCCGGGGATGGTACGGCTCTTTCCAATGCCGGAGCACCCCAAAACGCCCCAGCGCACTACTTTCTTTTCCATCTGTGTACTTCCTTTCTCAAACAAAATTGCATGCCCGGGCAATCGCGATTTCGGTAAAGCCCAGAGATTCCGCCTTTGTCTGCTTGCCGCAGGCGGTTTCCACGACCATCTGCAAAAGCTCCTCGCCAAGCGCCTCCACCGTTTTCTCGCCGTAGATCAGAGGGGCGGCGTTGAAATCGATGTTGTCCTCCATCTTGGCAAAGGTCAGCTTGTTGCCCGTGATTTTGATAACCGGCGCGATGGGGTTGCCGGTGGGGGAGCCCCGCCCGCTGGAAAACACCACCACCTGCGCGCCGCCGGCCACCATGGCCGCCACGGAGGCGGGGTCGTTGCCCGGCGTGTCCATAATCACAAGGCCCTGCTTCGGGTCCACTTGCTTGGCGTAATCATATACGGCGTTGACGGGACTGTGTCCGCCCTTGTGGATGCAGCCCAGAGATTTTTCCTCCAGCGTGGTGATGCCGCCGGCTTTGTTGCCGGGAGAGGGATTTCCTGCCCGCACGTCCTCGCCTACGGCGTGAAAGGACTGCTCAAAGCGGGTGACGATCTCGTAAATCCGGTTATGCACCTCCGGCGTGGCGGCCCGGCGGGCCAGAATGTGCTCCGCGCCGATAAACTCTGTGGTTTCTGAAAGGATGCTGGTCCCCCCCGCGGCCACAAGAAGGTCGCTCATTGCCCCGATGACCGGGTTGGCGGCAAGGCCGCTGGTGGGGTCGGAGCCGCCGCATTCCGTGCCGACAATCAGCTCGGAAATGGGAAAGTCCTCCTTGCGCAGGATGCTGGCGTCCGCAACCATTGCCTTGGCGTAACGGACGGCAGTTTCCACCGCTTTCAGCGTGCCACCCACCTCCTGAATGATGACCTCTTCCAGAGGCTTGTTGGTCCGCTCGCGAATGGCGGCGGTCACCAGATCCATCTGGCAGTTCTCGCAGCCGAGAGACACCACTACCGTTCCGTAAATGTTGGGATTGGACGCAAAGCCGGCCATGATGTCCATGGTATACTGCTGATCCGGAGCTACCTGAGAGCAGCCCTGCTGATTGTTAAAGGTTACGCTGCCCTCAACCTGCTGAGCAATGATTCGGGTGACGTCCGAAGCGCAGACGCTGGCGGGCAGAATCAGAACCTTGTTCCGCACGCCCACGCGCCCGTCCGGGCGGCGATATCCGTAAAATGTCATGATTGTGATCCCCTTTTATTCCTTGGTCCGCCGGTCTTCCTTCATGCTGTCCACGTTATGTACGTGGACATGAGCCCCCGCAGGGATAAGCGCCGTTGCGGCGCCGATGTGTTCGCCGTATTTAACCACCGGCTCACCCTTTTGGATATCGCGGATGGCCAGCTTGTGATAGATGATGATATCCTCCACCGCCGTCAGCGAGGCGGACTCGCCGCCCACAAGATACGTCGCCGTATCTCCCGCGGCAATCGGCTCGATGGCAACGATTACATTGTCTCTTGGGTCGACGATCAGTGCATTCATGAAAGCGATACCTCCTGCCTTCAAAAAAGGCTATTTTTTCTGATACAGGGCTTTAATTTCCTCTGTGAGGGCGGATGCCTCCGGCGCTTGCCAGACCTGAGCCGGGAGCACCACGGCGGGGAAACTGCTCCAGCCAATCAGATAGTAGGGACCGACTTTCTCGCAGAGGTTGATTTTTTCCACGGGAATACGCGCCTCCGCCCGGTCAGAGGCAAAGACCACCGTATTTCCCCGCAGGGAGAGGCGGTATTCTTCACTTCCGCGCCAATCGCCCACCTCCCGCCGGATGCGAAAGCGGCAGACAAATGGAAGCATCGAAAGATTCTCCAGGTTTGCCAGCACCAAAAGCACGGCGCTCAGGGCGATGTTAAGGGGGGATGCATCCCGGAACAGATTGGTTGCAGCCAGCGCGCTGATCACAAGGCGCACGAAGGTGGCGGAGCGCAAAAAGCGATGCCGGTAATAAAGTGTGCGGAAGGCAAGGTACTGCCCGTCTTCAAAAACGCGCCCCTCCATGTGCCAGGAGAGGCCGTCTTCGGGCAAATCCCCGCCTTTTGCCGCCGGGGTCTGGGAATGCGCCGCCTGATCGCGCAGCGACCGGGCAAAGCGCTCCATGGCCTCCCGATTGGGAAAGGCGGAGTCCGGCACGATGTCGAACATGGTTTCCCCGCAGTAAAGATGCAGGGCCTCGGCCCGCTCCTCCACACGGGAAAGACCGTGCAGCGGGCAGGAAATCCGCTGCGCGCCATAGCGCAGGCGGAGCTGCCCGTCCGTCATGCCCAGCTTGTGCTCTTTCCAGAAATCCTCAGAAAGCTGACCGGTATACTCCAGACGCCGCAGAGTGCCCCTGGCCCGGGACATAACGGTGCGGCGACGCACAACCGTCAGCGCCGCCAAAAGAATTGACCAGACCAGAAAGAAAACGCGCTGGTCCGGATTCAGGCGAAAAATACAAAGCAGAATGACGGCTGCCATCTGCACCACAGTCAATAAAAGAAGGGTAAACACCCGGATGGGACGGCGCTCGTTGCGGCGGATCATGTCCGCCAGCAGGTCAATATACGCCTGCCTTGGTACCTTGTAGGTCAAATCCATCGGTCACTCCAATTTTAACAAGGACAGGCAGCCGGGACACGGCGCTGCAAAGAGTGCTTCTTTGCAATAGCAGCGGGCCCGGCTGCCTGTCTGTGCTTACGAACGAGTAGCCCGAAAGGGCTTTATGTCGTTTTTTTGGTGAGAATCAGCAACTTCCGGACGATGGGAACCACCACAAAGAGAATCGCGACCACCACGAAGAACACGGCCACGGGACGGGTGGCAATCTGTCCCCATTCGCCACTGGAGGCGATCAGGGCCATGCGCATATATTTCTCAATCAGCGGCCCGAGAATGAAGCCCAGAATCACGGGCGCCATGTCGATGCCGAGGCAGATGAGAAAATAGCCCACAAAGCCGAAGATAATCATCACCCACACGTCGAACATGCGGTTGTTCAGGGTATACACGCCCAGGACGCAGCATGCCACGATGGCGGGGAACAGATAGGATAGCTTCACGTTGACCATACGGACGAACGCCTTCATCAGGCCCAGCTCCATCACGTACATCACAACGTTTGCCAGGAAGTAGGCCACCATGATGCCGCCCACCAGCTCCGGATGCTCGCTGTACAGCAGGGGGCCGGGCTGAAGGCCGTGAATCATCAATCCGCCAATCAGGGCGGAGGTGGTCAGGTCGCCGGGGATGCCCAGGCAGACCAGGGGGATCAGCGCGCCGCCGTTGGTGGCGTTGTTGGAGGATTCGGAGGCGGCAATGCCCTCGGGACAGCCGTGACCGAACATCTCCGGCGTCTTGGAGACGGTGCGGGCCAGATTGTAGGAAATCAGGGTGGAGGCGTTCTGCCCGATACCGGGCAGAATGCCGATGCCGGTGCCCACCACGCAGCCGATGCCCACAGCCTTCCAGCTTGTTTTCATCTCGGAAAAGGGCGGAATCAGCGTGGTTTTTGCGAAGTGAATTTTGGGGCGGGGCTTGTGCAGCTCCAAAGACTGGTTGAAGACCTCAGTGATGGCAAACAGGCCCATCATCAGCGCGGTAGAAGAGATACCGGCCTGAAGCTGCCAGAAGCCGAAGGTGAGGCGGGACACGCCGCTGATGGAATCGATGCCGATACCGCCCAGCATCAGACCGAACATAGCGCCCATCAGGCCCTTGATCATGGAGTCGGAGCACATGGCCACCACCACCGACAGGCCCATCACAGCCACGGAGAAATACTCCCAGCTACCAAAGCTCAGAGAGATTTTTGCAAGCTGAGGCGCAATTGCCATCAGGGCAAACGAAGAGAAGGTGCCGCCCACAAGGGAGCAGAAGACGCCAATGGCCAAAGCCTGTGTAGGTTTGCCGTTTTTCGTCATGGGATATCCGTCGAAGCAGGTGTAAATGGACGACGGAGTACCGGGGATGTTAATTAATGTGGCCGTAATCAAACCGCCGCTGATGCCGCCCACATAGACGGCAATCAGCATCGTCAGGCCCTGAACCGGCGACATGACATAGGTAAAGGGAATAAACAGGGTAACGCCGAGCGTTGCGGTAAGACCGGGGATACTGCCAAAAATAATTCCGACGAAGATGCCCAGCAGAAGCAACGCGATGGTCATGGGGTCACTGAAGATATACTGAAAGCCAAGGATGATTGTCGACAATCAAGAGCCCTCCCTTTCCTGTCTGCGCAGGATAGTATAGTGTTTAGCCGGCAATCTGTGCCATGTCTGCAAAGATGGGGGTCAGGCTTTCCGCCCAGGCAAGCGCGCGAACCTTGGCGGCGGGGCCGTCCACATAAGACACGGTGAAGCCCAGGTTAGCCATGGCATCCACAAATTCGGGCTTCTCGCAGACTTCCTTCATCTTGGCGGAAATGTACTCCAGAACGGCGGGATCGGTGCCCTTGGGGGCAAAGAAGCCGCGGGGCTTGCCGTAGGTCACGTTATAGCCTGCCTCAACGGTGCTGGGCACGTCGGTGAGCGCGTCAATGCGCTCGTCGTTGCACACCAGCAGGGGCACGTTGGTGTCGGCCGCGATGTAAGCGGAGGTGTCGGCCAGAGAGTTGATCTCCAACTGGATGTGGCCGCCCTGCAGTGCAGTTTCGCTGGCGGCGCCGCCGTCGTAAGGTACGATGGTGACCTTGTCATAAATGCCCATGGCCTTCAGCAGCTCCATGGTGGTGCCGTAGTTGACGTTATTGGAGCCGGTGCAGCCCACGGTCACGGTGCCGGGATTGGCGTTGATGTAATCAATGGCCTCCTGCGCGGTGGTCCAGCCGGTGGCGGGGCTGGTGCACAGCAGATTGTAGTCGGTCACAACGTCGCAGATGTACTCCAGATCCTCGTACAGGGGCTCCTGAGCCTGTCCGCTCATGGAGTAGGAGATCAGGTCCATCTCGTTGTGGGTCATAATGGTATAGCCGTCGTTGGAGCTGTTAAAGCCCTGCAGCGCGCCGATGTAGCCGGAAGCGCCCTCCACGTTGATTGCAACCGCGGAAGCGCCCAGATCCAGATACTGAATAACGCCGCGAACCAGGTTGTCGGAGCCGCCGCCGGGAGCGTAGGGAATGACAATCTGAACATTTTTGGTGGGATAATCCAGAGCGGCGGAGCCGCTGCCGGTGCTGCCGGCGGTGCTGGCGCTGCTGCCTGCGCTGTTTCCGCCGCAGCCGGTCAGAATTCCTGCCAGCATCGCAGATGCAAGCGCAAATGACATAACCTTTTTCATGTATGTTTCCTCATTTCCTTAAATTAATTTCTTTATCCAAAACCCCCGTTTAGGGAAGGATACACTTGAGAAGCTGGGTAAACACGATCCACAGAGCAACGGTCAGAACCACAGAATAGACGACGATGGAGATAACCTGCTTTTTGGGCAGCTTTCCCGCTTTTTCGGAATCCCCCTGATTCTCCTTCATAGCAAAGGTGCCGCACAGGACGATATTCAGCACCAGGGTGCAGGGGAAAAACGTCAGCACAGGCAGAAGCAGCGCATAGAGAACCAAGGCCGCCGCAGTGATGACGATTTCCTTGGAGATGGGGATTGCGATTGCATGATGCTCGCCGTCCCGCTTGAAGTTGATAGCGTAAATCAACTGCAAAATGCACAGCCCCAGCATAATCGCTGCCAGAAGATGAATATAGGTGCTGGCTTGCGCCCACATGCCGCCAAGGCCGTTTTCCACGCCGGTGATGATGTGCTTGCTGGTCAGCAGAAAAATGGACAGGACGCCCATCACCGCCGCCAATACAAGGTCGTTGGTGCTTCGGATCACTTTTTTCATAAACTTCCCTCCTTTCAATCACATAACAGTCTGCTGCGCGTTGGAAAAGTGTTGCGTAAGAGCTAAAATCCATTTCAGCAGGCCGGTCTGCTGAAATTAACCGGGTAAAACCGCGGAAACCGAAAAACGCCTCAGCAATTATAGAGGGTTTTGATTTGAATTCCCGTGTCGTAATATGCCGTTTCCACCGGACGGTCCTGAAAAATCGCGTCCACCAAAAGCTGAACGGATTTATAACCTTGCAGATAAGGGTCCTGCTCAATGAGGAACTGCACGGTCCCTTTTTTCATGCAGGCCACGTTGGAATCGGTGGAGTCAAAGCCCACCACCTTAATCTTTCCGGAAAGTCCGGCGTCATCCACGGCGTGGGCGGCGCCGCTGAGGCCCGCGCCGCTGACGAAGATGCCCGTCAGCCCGGGCGACTGCTCAATCTCGGCACAGGTAAGCCGATAGGAAATATCATGATTGCCCTGGCTGTAAACCACGGGGGCCAGCTCCATTTCCCCGCCCGGGAAATTCCGGATGTGATCGATGAAGCCGTGGATTCGTTCCTCGCTGGAAAAATGGAGCCGATCCACGCCTATAATCAGCGTGCGTCCTTTTTCCGGAGAAATCTGCTGCATTAAAAACGCCGCGCAGGCGCCGCTCTTATAGGAGTCCTGCCCGACAAAGCAGTCCCGCAGCTTGTCCTCGGTGTCCGCGTTGTAGGTGATAATGGGAATTTGCTTTGCGGTGAGCTGCCGAAGCAGGGCGTTGACCTGCTCCGACTCAATGCCGCGCAGCACCAGGCCCCGAATATCGCTGTCAATCAGGCGGCCCAAGGCCTCCAGATAAGCGGCCTGGTCGTCAGGCGGGGCAAATTCCGTCAAAGTCTGGATACCGTATTGCTGGGCGTATGAAATGCCGTCGCTGACACCGCGCATCACCAGCCTTTGAAAGTCCGGCTCGCGGAGAGAAACCAGCACGCCGATCTTGTTTTTCTTGCGGGAAAGATAAAACGCGCGGCCAAGGCTGTTGGGCTGAAAGTTCAGCTCATCCATCACGGCCCAGACCTTCTCCACCGTCTCGGCCTTGACCCTTCCGCGATTATGGAGCACCCGGTCTACGGTTCCGCGGGATACGCCGGCCTTTTGAGCAATGGATTCAATGGTTGTCATAAATCATTCCTCTTTTTTCCAGAAAGATACAAGCGGGAATGGGACAAATTATATCCGCGATGGCAGCCATGCGCCAGAGAAAGCTTTTGAGCTGCAAAAATCAGGCGCCTGCCGCTTCGGCGGTAAAATGCTGTTTGCACCGGTGCAAATAAATATTCATATAATCATGTGAGTGCACGTTCACGCAAAAATGCGTGAACGTGCACGCAACCGACGCAAATAAAAGACGAACTGCTTTCGTCTGACGTCAAGCTTTTGTGTACTCATAATAATATAATTCGTAAAATGGCGGTTTTCAAGTGTAATATGTGACAAAAAATTCACATATGTTTTGTAATATTAACAAAAAATTTAAAATATTAAGACATTTTTAACCTGCCATGGATGCTTTTTCTGGTTAAAAAGTCATTTGCTGCGGTGATGTTTAAAAGACAGCGCGAAGACGGAAATTGAAACGAAAGGAGGCGGGCGAATTTTCGCCCGCCTCCTGCACACGGTTTTGATTCCACTTTTTAGAAAAATAATGCCGGGTTTATGAAAAAACCGGGGCGGGAAGGGTAAAGCGCGGGCTTTATTTCCCGCTTTGCTTTTTCAGGTGGGCAATCAGTCCGCCGTCCTTCACAATTTCAAGAATATTCCGGGGCAGCGGCTTGCAGCGGTATTCCTCGTTTTTTGTGTGGTTTCGAATAATTCCCTCCAGAGGGTCAATTGCCAGCTCGTCTCCGGCCTCAATTTGCTCCACCTCGTCCAAGATTAAAACCGGCAGGCCAATGTTAATGGCGTTTCGATAAAAAATACGGGCAAAGGACTTAGCCACCACGCAGGAAATTCCGCTGCCCTTTATAACAAAAGGGGCTGTTTCCCGGCTGGAGCCGGGCCCGAAGTTTTCGCCCGCCACAATAATATCCCCTGGGCGGACCTTCTTGGAGAAGTCCGGATCCGCGCCCTCCATGGTGTGGGCGATCATGATGTCGTCTCCCTTGCCGATGTAGTTGGCCGGAGAGATCAGGTCCGTGTTAATGTTTTCTCCAAAGCGGTGCACCTTTCCGCAAATGCTGAAGCTGCTCATATCCGTCCCTCCCTGTCAGTCGTTCCGCGGGTCTGCCAGACGGCCCTCAACGGCAGATGCGGCCACCGTGGCGGGCGAGGCCAGATACACCTCGGAGTCATAGCTTCCCATGCGGCCCCTGAAATTGCGGTTCGTGGTGGAAACGCACCGCTCGTTGGCGGGCATTACGCCGGAGTGCAGGCCCACGCAGGCTCCGCAGGTGGGGGCCAGAATGGAGGCCCCGGCCTCCATCAGCGTTTGAAGAATGCCCGCTTCCATGGCCTGCCGGTAAACCCGGCTGGAGCCGGGAGAAACCAGAAGCCGAATGTTTTTGGCTGCCTTTTTTCCCTTGAGCACCTCGGCGGCTGCCGCTAAATCCTCCAGCCGCCCGCCGGTGCAGGAGCCGATATAGGCCTGATGAATTTCCAGCCCGGCCACGGCCTCAATGGGATGCACGTTGTCCACCACATGGGGGCAGGCCACCTGCGGCGACAGTTCCTCAGCGCGGTAGGAAAGCTCTCTTTTGTAAATTGCATCGGAATCGCTTGTAAAAGCCTTGAAGGGATAGGCTCTGCCGGTGGCCCTGAGATATGTCATGGTTTTTTCGTCCGCCGCAATCAGCCCCGCCTTAGCTCCCGCCTCCACGGCCATGTTGCTCAGGCACATGCGCCCGTCCATCTCCATGTTTTGAATGGTGGAACCCACAAATTCCATAGCCATATAGGTGGCTCCGGCGTGGCCCAGATCTCCGATAGTTTTGAGAATCAGGTCCTTGGGCATGACCCGTCGAGGGAGAACCCCCTCCCACACAATCCGGACGGATTCGGGAACCCGCAGCCAAACGGTTCCCGTGTGGAGGACGCCCGCCGCCTCGGTGGAGCCGATGCCGGTGCCAAAGCACCCGAAGGCGCCTGCGGTGCAGGTGTGGGAATCCGTGCCCACCAGCACCGTGCCGGGCACATCGTAGCCCTCCTCCGCCAGAATCTGGTGGCAGGGGCCGATTCCTTCGTAATAGGCCACGCCATGCCGCTGGCTCCAGTGCCTTGCCGCCGCTACGTTTTCCGCGTGGTCCACGTTGCTGGTGGGGCAATAGTGGTCTGAAATGACCACCACGTTGTCCGGATGTTTGACCTTGCCCCCCAACTCCTGAAACGGCTTGTCCACGAACCACGGGCCCAAGGCGTCGTCCATCATCAGACAGTCCACGTGGGCAGTTACAATATCCCCGGCGCTGAGGCCGGGCGTCTCGCTGCAATGAGCAAGAATTTTTTCAGCAAGTGTCTTTCCCATAAGCTGCCTCCCCAAAGGCCCTGTTTCTTCGTTTTAAAAGCGGGGCCTGTATTTTTATAATTTTTACGCGCCGAGGTTGATCTGGTGCCCGCTGAAGCAGCCGTCCACCCGCTCTTTGACGTATCTGGCGCAGGTAAGAAGACGCTCAAAGTCAATTC
>JAEWML010000192.1 GCA_023393155.1 Bacillota bacterium | reverse complement strand
TGCCAGGCATTTCAGAATATTTGCCGCAAAGCCGTCCAGCCGGTCCTCAATTCCCGGCAGCTTCATAGCCGCGCCCGCGTCGTTGGCTGTTTCCAGCATACAGAAATTGGGCGGCAGGTAAAAGCCCTTGTTCATGCACAGGGCGGACACCAGCTGCCGCGCCACAAGGTCTCCGCCGGAGTATCCGGACACCACGATGCCGAAAATCGCCTTGTCGGCAAAGGAGGTGGTGCGGTACAGCGCCGTCAGCCGGTTCACGGCGGCGGTGAGGTTGGCGGAGAGGGCGTCGTTGTAGTTGGGGCAGAGGAAAATCACCGCGTCCGCATCCCGGACGGCAGGATAAACCTCCCTGACAATTACGCCGCCGTAAAAGCACTCCCCTCGCTCCCCAAAGTGGAGACAGGCGGGATAGGGGCAGCCCCGGCAGTCCGTCACCGTGCCGTTGCGCAGGCCAATTTCCGTGACGGCGCAGGCGTCTCCCAGCCGCTCCCGCACGCTTCGCCAGAGAGCCAGCGTGTTGGACGTGCGGTGACTGGAGGCATGGAGCGCCAGCAGCTTTGGGTTTTCCGATTTCGGAGGGGCGAAGCGCAAAAGCCGCTCCGCCAAATCCCGGATGGCCAGACAATATGCCTCCTCCAGCGTGCAGCCCGCGTTTTTGGCCTGCACGGTAAAGTTTGAAAGGGACCCCACCGCTTCCACCAGCGGGCGGCCGGGAAAAGCGCAGCCCGCGCTGTTTGCCGCCAGCGCAAGCTCCCGGGCGGCGGCTTTGGTATAGAGGTCCCCCGCCCCGTCCGCCACGATGCCGCCCACGCATCCCGCAAGAACCCCCGGATGGGTCCTAAGAAAGGCCAGCAGGTCATAGTACCCGTGGTTCACACCGCTTTCGTCCAGCGGTACGGCGAAGAGGAGCCGGTGGTTTTCCGGCGGGCCCGCAAGGGAAGTGACAACTTGACAGGGGATGCCCCGCAGTCCCTCCCGCAGGGACGAAGCGTATCGGTGGGAGGCAGTTTGACCGGGGCAGATCAATGTCAGGGCGCTCATAGGATCGCCTTCAGCGTGGCTTCCGTCTCCTTCAGGCGGGAGAACAGTTCGTCCGGCAGGTCTACGGACTCCGTTTCCAGCCCTTTGGGGGTGAGCCGGTTGCGCACGCCGAACCACACGCCCCCAAGGCACACGGACCCGCAGTGCCACTGGCCCCGCAAGGTCAGCAAAAGCTGCATGGCCCCGGAGGACACGGCGGGAGCCACAAAGGGCTTGAAGCCCAAATCCCGGATGCGGAGGTTGGCGGTTTTCACCAGCTCTGTCAGCTCCCGGGAGATTTCGTCATCGTACTTTTTAAGAGAGTTGGCAATCACAAGCCCCTCACCGTGGGGCCCGAAGCTGCGCCCGTCGGACAGGAAGGAGAGAAAGCGCAGATCGCTCTGGGCCAGCGCGGCGGCCCGGGCGTTCATCACGCCAAGTCCGTAGCCCTGCACCTGCTCGGCCAGAAGTCCCATTCCGTCCCACTGTCCGCTGGGGCCGGTGTTGGAGGCCAGATATGCCGCCTTGCACAGCGGGTCCACAGGGTCGGAAAGGACGGCGAACAGCCCGTCGAACCGGGCCTCCCGCGCCTGCCGGGCAAAAGCTTCCACCAAGGGTCGGTTGGCCGCGAACTGGGCCATCCGCACGTCCTGCACCTGGCTGCCCACTGGGGGAATGGCTTTTGCCGCCGCAAAGAGAAACACGTCGCAGTCAAACAGGCGACCGGGCTGTACGGCCTCCACCTTGGGCAGGGCCTCGTAGTCCCAGGGCCAGGAAATCTGGTTCATTTCCGAAACCCACCGGGCCACGGTGTTTTCATTTAAATCGCAGATGCCGATGGTACCGATGCAGTCGCCGCCCAGCAGCTTCAGCGCCGTGAGAAGCGTGCCTCCCACATCGCCCACCGCTAGCAGGTGCACCCGCCGGCGGTTGCGCTGGCGCTTTTCCGTCCGGTCCGCCGCCTGCTCCCAGCGGGGATGGCGGAAGTTGGCGGCCTGAAGCTCTCCGGCCCTCAGCCTTCGGGCAATGCCTTTCGGAAGGTCCGGGACGGGCGCGTCGATGCGGCGGCTGTCCAGCCACTCCACGCCGTCGGTCTTGGCGGTGAGCTGGCGGGGGTCCGTGACGAGAAAGCCTGCCCGGCGGTGCTCCGGCGGGCGGCTGATAAGAAACGTCACGTTCTCCCCCTCCCGGGGCTCGCCGCAGGCGAGGAGGGCCAGACTTTCCAGAGATGCGTATTTTTTACCCTGATAGGTATAGTAAACCATCGTTATCCATCCTCTCCATAGGAAAGCTGTGTCACGGGCTGATTGTCCGCCCTGAGATACAGTCTGCCCTCTTCGGCATAAAAGGTCTGGTTATTTTCATCGCAGTCCACCCAATAGGTCACGCGCCAGATGGCGCCGTCTCCTTCCTGCTCCCGATAGAGCAGGGAAGCGGCAGGCAGCGGAATTTCGGAGATATACCGCCCCACGGACAAATAAACGGTCAAGTCCCGCACAGGTGCGGTTGGGTACCGCTCCCGCTCCGATTCCAGCGTGTCGGAATCAGTGCAAATTGTCTGCCCGCCGTCCGTTTTTTCCTCACTGCCGTGGTCCCCTCTCCATCTCCTGCATTCGCAGCAGAAGCCGCAGATCG
>JAEWML010000077.1 GCA_023393155.1 Bacillota bacterium | reverse complement strand
CGATTATTTTTTACGCGTCTTTTACATTTTCAGACCAAAAAAGTGCCCGGCGGCGCCGGAAAACGACGGCAAGCCCCTTGCGCCGCCGCCGAAAATGGGTTACAATATATTGGGCTATCAGCGATATGAATTCTACAACCCTTGGAGGTTTTCCCCCTATGCCAAAGAAGAACGTATACAACGACGACAGCATCACCAGTCTCAAGGGCGCGGACCGCGTCCGAAAGCGGCCCGGCGTCATTTTCGGCTCCGACGGGCTGGAGGGCTGCGAGCACGCGGTATTTGAGATTTTATCCAACGCCATCGACGAGGCCCGGGAGGGCCACGGCAGTCTTATCACCGTCACATCGTATAGGGACGGCTCCATCGAGGTGGAGGACCAGGGCCGGGGCTGCCCGGTGGACTGGAACGAGAAGGAGGGCCGCTGGAACTGGGAGCTGGTATTCTGCGAGCTGTACGCCGGCGGAAAATATGACAACAACACCGGCGATAACTATGAATACTCCTTGGGGCTGAACGGTCTTGGCTCTTGTGCCACTCAATACGCCTCCAAATATATGGATGTGACCGTCCGGCGGGACGGGAAGAAATACACCCTGCACTTCGAGCAGGGTGAGAATGTCGGCGGCCTGCATGAGGAGCCTGCCGACCGGGGCAAGAAAACTGGCACCACTATTCGGTGGCTGCCGGATTTGGACGTGTTTACGGACACCGCCATCCCGGCGGAATACTTCACCGACGTGATGAAGCGTCAGGCCGTGGTAAACGCGGGCGTTTCCTTCCGCTTCCGCCGCGAGACGGAGACGGGAAAGTTTGAGACGGAGGATTTCGTCTATCAAAACGGCATTGTGGACTATGTGACGGAGCTGGCGGGGGAGGGAAGCCTTACCGCCCCCGTATTCTGGGAGACGGAGCGCCGGGGCCGGGACCGGGCGGACAAGCCTGAATACAAGGTGAAGCTCAGCGCGGCCTGCTGCTTTTCAAACAAGGTGACCGTCACCGAGCACTATCATAACTCCAGTTGGCTGGAGCATGGCGGCAGCCCGGAAAAGGCGGCCAAGTCCGCCTTTGTCTCCGCGCTGGACCAGTATTTGAAACAAAACAGCAAGTACCAGAAAAACGAGAGCAAAATCACTTGGACGGATATTGAGGACTGTCTGGTTCTGGTTTCCAACAACTTTTCCACCGCCACCAGCTATGAAAACCAGACGAAAAAGGCCATCACCAACAAGTTTGTGCAGGAGGCCATGACGGAGTTTTTGCGGAGCAATCTGGAGATTTACTTCATCGAAAACCCCTTTGACGCGGAGAAAATCGCCGAACAGGTGCTCATCAACAAGCGCAGCCGGGAGAGCGCGGAAAAGGCCCGGCTGAACATCAAAAAGAAGCTCTCCGGCAGCATCGACATTGCCAACCGGGTTGAAAAATTCGTGGACTGCCGCTCAAGGGACGTGGCCCGCCGTGAAATTTACATCGTGGAGGGTGACTCCGCTTTGGGCAGTGTGAAAATGGGCCGGGACGCGGAGTATCAGGGCATCATGCCCGTCCGGGGCAAGATTTTAAACTGCCTGAAGGCGGATTACGCCCGGATTTTCAAAAGCGAAATCATTACCGACCTGATGAAGGTGCTGGGCTGCGGCATCGAGGTGAAGGACAAGCACGTAAAGGATTTGGCGGAGTTTGATTTGGGGAACCTCCGGTGGAACAAGGTGGTCATCTGCACCGACGGCGACGTGGACGGCTTCCAGATCCGCACCTTGATTCTCACCATGCTCTACCGCCTCACCCCCACCCTGATTCGCGAGGGGTACGTCTATATCGCGGAAACCCCCCTGTTTGAAATTCACAGCGGAGAAAAGACCTGGTTTGCCTATTCCGACAGGGAGAAGAACGACATTGTCCGGGATTTGACCGGAAAAAAAATGAAGGTAGACCGGTCCAAGGGTCTGGGTGAGAACGACCCGGAGATGATGTGGCTTACCACCATGAACCCGGAAACCCGGCGGCTTATCCGGGTGCAGCCCTCCGACCTTGACGAGACGGCCCGGGTGTTTGACCTCCTGCTGGGGGACAACCTTCAGGGCCGGAAGGAGCATATCGCGGAAAACGGCTTTAAATATCTGGAAGTGGCGGACATTTCCTGACGGGCTTGCCGATTTTGGCGTAAGCGCCACCACCATACCACAAGAAAGCAGGCGGCGGCCGCCGCAAATGAGGATTGATACGAATGCCAAAAAAGAAGATTCCGGAGGACGCCGTCTCCCGGGAAGCAAACCCCAACGTCCTTGGCCTGCATGCCGCGGTGGAGGACCAGCCCATCGTGGACACGCTGGAAGTCAACTACATGCCCTACGCCATGAGCGTCATTGTCTCCCGGGCCATTCCGGAAATTGACGGGTTCAAGCCCTCCCACAGGAAGCTGCTATACACCATGTACAAAATGGGCCTCTTGACCGGGGGGCGGACCAAGTCCGCCAACATCGTGGGCCAGACCATGCGCCTGAATCCCCACGGAGACGGGCCCATTTATGAGACGATGGTGCGTCTGAGCGCGGGCTACGGCGCGCTGCTGACCCCCTTTGTGGACTCCAAGGGCAACTTCGGCAAGGTCTATTCCCGGGACATGGCCTATGCCGCCAGCCGGTACACCGAGGCGAAGCTGTCGGCCATCTGCTCTGAAATTTTTCGGGACATTGACAGCGACGCGGTGGACTTCATCGACAACTACGACAACACCATGAAGGAGCCTGCCCTGCTGCCCACCACCTTTCCCAACATTTTGGTGTCCGCCAACAGCGGCATTGCCGTGGGCATGGCGTCCCAGTTCTGCGGGTTCAATTTAAAAGAGGTATGCGACACCACCGCCGCCTATCTCAAAAAC
>JAEWML010000070.1 GCA_023393155.1 Bacillota bacterium | reverse complement strand
GCGCAGCTCTTCCCCCGTCAGGGCCTCCAGCGTCAGGTTCCGGCCGGAGACGCGCAGAATTCCGCAGGGGGTGTTTACGTCAATGCATTGGTCGCTGTAAGCCAAAATGCCGCTGTGGTGCTCCACAAACAGCCGCCTGTCTCCAATCATTTCCAAATGGCACAGTCCCGCCACCACGTCGCCGGGGAGGTCGAACAGCTCCGCCAGCTCCGTCAGCGGCGTGTCCCGCCGCTTGCGCTTTTCCATCGTCTCACCTCGCTCAACTCTATGAGCGAGATGGAGAAAACTTGCCGGAGGGCAAGCCTTTTTCCATCGGATGGCAGGTATGACCCAGCTTTTTGATGCATAGTGTGTCCCGAGGGGGCGGTGGGTTGAAAAAGAGGGCGGTACTGTGTCTCATGGCGGCGCTGGGGCTGGCGGCGCTGCTGGCGGATGCGGAGGGGGTTCGCCAAAGTGTGAGCGAGGCGCTTTTCCTGTGCGCCGGGACGGTGATTCCCTCCCAATTCCTCTTTCTCGCCGCCACCTCTTTGCTGGTGATGCTTGGGGTGGGCGAGGTGCTGGCCCCCCGGCTGGAATTTCTGATGTGGCCCCTGTTCCGGGTGGACGGGGCAGGGGCAGCCGCGTTGCTGCTGGGTCTTGTGGGGGGGTATCCCATCGGGGCCAGAACCACGGCGGAGCTGTACCGCGAGGGGCTGCTGCGCACCGACGAGGCGGAGCGCCTGCTGGCCTTTTGCAACACGGCGAACCCGGCGTTCCTCATCAGCGTGTTGGGCGCGGGAGTGTTTGGCAGCGTCCGCACAGGGGTGTGGCTGTGGCTGATCCATGTGCTCTCCGCTCTTTTAACGGGAATTTTATTTCGCCGGGGAGCGGAGCGAAGGGGCGGGCCGCGGCGGAGGATTACGGCCCGGACCGTGCCGTTTTCTCAGGCTGTGGTGCAGTCGGTGCGCCGGGCGCTGGACTCCATTCTGGGCATCTGCGCCTTTGTGGTTGTGTTTTATGTGCTGGCCCGACCCCTGCGGGGCCTGCCCGGTCTTGCGGGCGCGGCGGCGGTTGGCTTTGTGGAGCTGTTTTCCGTCATTCCCCAGCTAACCGCCAACCGGGCCGGATTCGTTTTGGCGTCGATGCTGGCGGGCTGGGGGGGCGTGTCGGTGCTGTGCCAGACCTTGGCGGTGTTGGCGGACAGCGGCCTTTCCACCCGCAACTGCCTTGTGGGCAAGGCCGTGCAGGCGGGCATTGCCGGTGGGGTGGCGCTGCTGGCGGCGGGGTATGTATTGGGTTAAAATTCTTGCTTCCGGGGGAGCCGCGCTTTGTGGGGCGGTTTCCCCGGAATGCTGTTTTTAGTGTGGCCTTAGATCTGAAGAATTACCAAAACATCTGATTTTAAGATAATGGGTGAATATCTTATTTCAAGATATATATACTCCCGGTAGGTGATGAAAATGAGAAATGAAATTTTGAAATACGAGCGTATACGCAGTCTGCGGATTGACCGGGGACTGACGCAGCGAGAGGTTGCGGAAGTGCTGCACGTGAAGCAAAACACATATTGCCAGTACGAGATCGGCGTGCTGAACTATCCGCTGGACGTGGCGGTCCGTCTGGCGAAGTATTATGGGGTCAGCGTGGACTATCTGGTGGGGCTGACCGACGAGCCTTTGCCCTATCCCCGGGGACGGAGGATGAGATGATCGCGCTGGACGCTGTGCTGGACCTGCTGTTTCCGCCCAAATGCCCCTTCTGCCGCCATGTTGTGGACAGGGTGGGGGTTTGCAAAGCCTGCGAAAAAGCTCTGCCCTGGGCGGAGGAGGAGACGGGCCTGCACAAAGGAGCGGGCGGTCTTGTCTGCGCCGCGCCGCTTTTTTACGAGGGTGTGGTGCGGGAGGCCCTGCTGCGCCTGAAGTTTCATGGGGAATCCCATCTGGCCGAGCCGCTGGGCGGACTGATCGCCCGCTGCGCGGCGGAGCGGTTTTCGGGAGAATTTGACGCCGTGACATGGGTCCCGGTGGGGCCGAAGCGGCGGCGGGAGCGGGGCTACGATCAGGCCCGGCTGCTGGCGGAGGCCGCCTGCCGGACGTGGGAGATGAAGCCGGAGCGGCTTTTGGAGAAAAACGGGGACAATCCCGCCCAGTCGGGCCTTGCGGACTCCGATGCCCGGCGGGCCAATGTGCTGGGAATGTATGCCGTCCCACCCGCCGTGCGGACGGAGGGGCGGCGGATTTTGCTCATCGACGACATCTGCACCACCGGCGCGACGCTGACGGAGTGCGTCCGCACACTGAAGGACGCCGGTGCGGCGAGCGTGGTCTGCGTAACAGCGGCCCTTACCCGGCCGGAAAAAGCGGCGCCGGGAAATCAGGCGAAAAAGCGCCGGGAATTTTCATAATTTACAGAATGTACTTGCAATCCGCCGTCTTCGCCGATATAATGTACCCGTATGATTGTGTGCGGCGAAAGCCGCTTCTCATAATTTTTAAAAGAACGGCAGAGAATACTGCGGAAAGTGCATGAGGTGGAGGCATGGCCATGGCAAGGGATATCGGTATCGATCTCGGTACCGCTTCGGTTTTGGTATACGTCAAGGGCAAGGGAATCGTGCTGAACGAGCCCAGCGTGGTGGCGCTGGATAAAAATACGGGAAAGCTGCTTCAGGTTGGGTCGGACGCGCAGGCCATGCTGGGCCGCACCCCGGGCAACATTATCGCCATCCGCCCTCTACGCGAGGGTGTGATTTCCGACTATGACATGACGGAGCGGATGCTCCGGGAGTTCATCCGCAAGGTGGCGGGCTTTTCCTTTTTCAAGCCCAGAGTGATTATCTGCATCCCCTCCGGCATCACGGAGGTGGAAGAGCGCGCCGTGATCGACGCGGGCATTCAGGCCGGCGCGCGGAAGGTTTATCTCATTGAGGAGCCGGTGGCGGCCGCCATCGGTGCCGGGATTGACATTGCCAAGCCCGATGGGCATATGGTGGTGGACATCGGCGGCGGCACCGCGGACATCGCGGTGATTTCCCTCAGCGGCGTGGTGGAGTCCGCGTCCATCAAAGTGGCGGGCGACCAGCTCAACGAGGCCGTGGTAAAGTATATGCGCCGCAAGCACAACCTGCTGGTGGGCGAGCGGACCGCCGAGGACATGAAAATCAAAATCGGCTGCGTCTTCCCCAAGGACGAGGAGGAGACGCTGGACGTGAAGGGCCGGTGCCTGCTGACGGGCCTGCCCAAGGTCATCACCGTCAGCTCCACGGAGATGATGGACGCCTTTGAAGAGCCGGTAGAGCGCATTATGGAGGCCATCCACTCCGTTCTGGAGCGCACGCCCCCGGAGCTGGTGGCGGACATTTCCACCAACGGCATCGTCATGACCGGGGGCGGCAGTCTGGTTTCCGGGTTTGACAAGCTGGTGGCCGCCCGGACGGGCATCCACACCATGGTGGCGGAGGACGCCATCTCCTGCGTGGCCCTTGGCACCGGCAAAAGTCTGGAGGAGCTGAACAACATGCAGGACGGCACCCAGAATTTGAGCCGTCGTCGGCAGATGAACTAAAAAGCCGTAAAGGCTTTACCGACCGGGCTTTTAAGACGGTTAAAAAATCAGGCCCGCGTTTTTTCAAAAAAGGTCCGCCGCCTGCGGGCGGCGCAGGACAAGACCCCGGGGAGTGAATTCCCCGGGGTCTTGTGTTTTTGCCTTTGACGGGGGTCTGGCGGGAAATCGGCGGGGGACGGATTTGAAAAATGCAAAATAACATCTTGCGAAATACACAATAGTCTGCTATGCTAAATAAGTTAAATTGTTCAAATTCAACACTTTAAAGCAAATAGACGGAGGGAAACATGGAAAACGGATTAGAAAAAAAGTACGGCCTGCCCACGGCCATCTGCATGGTGGTGGGAATCGTCATCGGCTCCGGCGTGTTCTTCAAGGCGGAGGCGGTGCTGGTGCAGACCGGCGGCAATATGCCGTTGGGAATCCTGGCGTGGCTGATTGTGGGCGCAATCATGATTGTGTGCTCTTATGTGTTCGCCACTATGGCCACCCGATATGAAAAGGTCAACGGCGTGGTGGACTATGCCGAGGCGACGGTGGGGAAGCGGTATGCCTACCTGATTGGCTGGTTTATGGGCACTATTTATACCCCGGCCCTCACCAGCGTGCTGGCGTGGGTTTCCGCCCGGTATTTTTCCGTGCTGGTGGGCTGGGACATCACCGGCGGGTCCTGTCTGGTGCTGGCCTGCTTCTTCCTGTGCGCGGACTATGCGCTTAACGCGCTTTCTCCCCGCATTGCGGGAAAGTTTCAGGTTTCCACCACCGTGATTAAGATGGTTCCCCTGCTGCTGATGGGCGTGGTGGGCGTCGTCGTGGGGCTTGTCAACGGGCAGATGGCGCAGAACTTTGCCACCGTCTCCGCTGCAACGGTTTCCTCCGGAGAGGGTCTGATGAAGGCCGCCGTGGCGGTGGCATTTGCGTATGAGGGCTGGGTGCTTGCCACCTCCATCAACGCGGAACTGCGGGACGCCAAGAGAAATCTTCCCCGCGCGCTGGTGCTGGGGTCCTTCGTCGTGGTGATTACCTATATCCTGTATTACATTGGCCTCAACGGTGCGGTGACCACGGAAGAACTGATGGCCAGCGGACAGGCCGCTGCGAAGATGGCCTATCAGCGGGTGTTCGGCGAGGCGGCGGGCACCGTGGTGTTTGTGCTGATCGTGATTTCCTGCCTTGGAACGCTGAACGGCCTGATGCTGGCCAACTGCCGCTGCTTTTATGCGCTTGCCGCCCGGGGACAGGGCCCCAAGCCCGAGATGTTCAGGCAGGTGGACCCGGTGACCAACATGCCCAACAACTCCGCAATTCTTTCGCTGCTGTTCGCCGCGTTCTGGCTGCTGTATTTCTACGGGGCCAACCTGACGGCAGGCTGGTTTGGGCCCTTCTGCTTCGACTCCTCGGAGCTGCCCATTATCACGCTGTACGGCATGTATATTGCCATGTTTATTCAGTTTATGCGTAAAGAGCGGACGCTGGGCGCGTTTAAGCGCTTTGTCATGCCCGCTCTGGGGCTGTGCGGCTGCGGCTTTATGGTATATGCCGCTTTCGCGGGCTATGGCGTCAAGGTGTTTTACTATCTGGTGGTTTACGCGGTGTTTATGCTGGTGGGCGGCTTCTTCTACCGCAAAAACGCCTGAGCGCGGCACGAATTTTAAGCAGGTTCCGCCGGTCCCGGTAAAGGGCGCGCCGATTGCGGCGCGTGTCACCGGGACCGGCGGTTTTGTCTTGCCATTTGCAGGGAATGGGGTATAATGAATAAAAACGACTGTGGAGGGATTTTGTGTTAAACACCACGCTGTGCTATCTGGAGCGGGGGGACGAATACCTGATGCTCCACCGGGTAAAAAAGAAAAACGACTTGAACCACGACAAATGGATTGGCGTGGGCGGAAAGTTTCTGGAAGGGGAAAGCCCGGAGGAGTGCCTTCTGCGGGAGGCGAGGGAAGAGACGGGGCTGACCCTGACCCGCTGGCGCTATCGGGGCCTAGTGACTTTCATTTCCGACGAGTGGGAAGGGGAGTATATGCACCTGTTCAACGCCGACGCGTGGACGGGGGAGCAGACCGTTTGTGACGAGGGGGACCTGCGCTGGATCGGCAAAAAGGATTTGCGCAGGCTGCCGCTGTGGAGCGGAGACAACATTTTTCTTGACCTGCTGGAATCCGACGCGCCTTTCTTCTCCCTAAAGCTGCGCTACGAGGGGCAGACTCTGGCGGAGGCCGCGCTGAACGGCAAGCCCTTGAAGCTTTAACTGGGAAACGGGACGGGGCGCGTCCCAAAATAATTGCCGGGCTTTTCCGGCGGCATTGGGAATTGGAAGGAGCGCAGGCATGGGCACGATTTTGCTGTACGGCTTTGAGGAGCTGAACGATATTCTGGTGGTGAAAGCCGCCGTGGGTCCCTTCGGGGCGGAGGTGAAGCCCGTCTTCCGGGACGGATGGCGCACCCCTGTGGGGGCGCTGGCGGGGCGGGAAACCCGGCCTGCCCGGGAGGGCGTGTTCTCCGGAAAGCTGGGGGGCCGAATGATGGTCTTCTGCGACTTGGAGCAGCAGTTGGAAGGGCTTTTGGCCGCGCTGCGTCAGGCCAATGTGGGGCCCCAGTGCTACAAGGCGGTGCTGACCAAGTGGAATCAGGAATGGGACGGCATTGCCCTGTTCACAGAGCTGCAACGGGAGCGGCGGGAAATTGAAGCCCGCAAGCGGGAACAGGCGGAAAAGAAATGAAGCTGCTGATTTCCGCGTGTCTGCTTGGCCTGCCCTGCCGGTACGACGGCGGGGCCAAGCGCCTTGAGGGGATCGGCGCGCTGCTGGAGCGGCACGAGTGTGTCCCCGTCTGCCCGGAGCAGTTGGGCGGACTGCCCACGCCCCGCCCACCCGCCGAATGCCGGGAAGGGCGTGTTTTCACCCGGGAGGGCGCTGACGTGACGGCGGAATTTGAAAGAGGAGCGCAGGCTGCGTTGGAGCTGGCGCGGCTGTTTGGCTGCGAAGCGGCGCTGTTGAAGGAGCGCAGCCCCTCCTGCGGCTGCGGGGTCATTCACGACGGAAGCTTTTCCGGCGGACTGACCGCCGGGGACGGCGTGACGGCAGTGCTTTTAAAGGTGAAGGGGATTCCCGTGTACGGGGAGTCCCGTTTGGAAGAGCTGCCGGGTTAATGGGTGGAAAATTGGGGGAATCGGCGGATTTTTGCCACAAACGGTTGACTTTTATAGAAGCTTTGCTATAATCAAACGTATTGCATGATAGAGGTGCGACAGTCATAAGTAGCGTCTCCCAGACAGGCCGAGGGGGAGACGGGAAAGGGACTGCCGCCGAGGTTTTGCTCTCCGGGGCCTGACGGGGGCGGAGCCGGTTCGTCGGAGAAAATCCGCCGGACTGTCGTCCCACGGGGCGGAGCGCTGTCGTGATTCGTACGGGTTTGGGGTATGAAGTCATGACGCTTAGTCATGACTTCATTTTTTTGGAGGAGCTTCCATGAAGAACAGACCCTGCCAAAGGGTGGCGCTTTTTGCCGCCGTATTTTTGATCCTGCTGACCGTCCCGGTGCTGGCCGCCGGGGAGGGGACCGGCGCGCTCCCCGTGTTTTACCAGACAATCTGGTCTTTGCTGCCCCCGGCGGTGGCCATCGCGCTGGCACTTGTCACCAAGGAGGTCTATTCCTCATTGTTTCTGGGCATTCTCACCGGCGGGCTGCTGTGGTCCGGCTTTTCCTTTGAGGGGACCGTTACCCATGTGTTTCAGGACGGAATCGTCTCCGCGCTCTCGAATGGGTACAACGTGGGAATCATCGCGTTTCTGGTGATCTTAGGAGCCATAGTAAGCCTGATGAACCGCTCCGGCGGCTCCGCGGCCTTTGGCCGCTGGGCGCAAAAGAACATTAAAACCCGGACGGGCGCGCAGCTCGCCACCATTGTGCTGGGTATTTTGATTTTTGTTGACGACTATTTTAACTGCCTCACCGTGGGCAGCGTGATGCTCCCCGTGACGGACAGCCACCACGTCTCCCGTGCGAAGCTGGCCTATCTGATCGACGCCACCGCCGCGCCGATTTGTATTATCGCGCCCATCTCCTCGTGGGCTGCCGCCGTCAGCGCCTTTGTGGACGACGGGTCCGGCCTTGCGCTGTTTATCCGCGCCATCCCCTATAACTATTACGCCCTGCTGACCATCATCATGATGATCGGATTGGTGGTGATGAAGGTGGATTTTGGCCCCATGGCCGTCCACGAGGCCAACGCGGACAAGGGCGATCTGTTTTCCGGGAAAAACCCCTACGCCACTGAGAGCGAGAGCGACGTATCGGACAGCGGCACAGTGGCGGACTTGGTGGCGCCCATTGTGGTGCTGGTGGCCTGTTGCGTTATGGGGATGATTTACTCCGGCGGCTTTTTCTCCGGAGCCAGCTTTGTGGACGCTTTTTCCGGGTCCGACGCGTCCGTGGGGCTGCTGCTGGGCAGCGCTTTTGGTCTGGCATTTACAATTGGCTTTTACCTGCTGCGCCGCCGGATGGGCTTCAAGGAAATGATGGACTGCATTCCGGAGGGCTTCAAGGCCATGGTTCCCGCAATCCTGATTCTCACCTTTGCGTGGAGCCTGAAGGCCATGACCGATTCTCTGGGCGCGCGGGAGTTTGTGGCTGCCGTGGTGCAGAACTCCGCCCAAAGCTTCCAGCTTCTGCTGCCAGCCATTGTGTTTGTGATTGGCTGCCTGCTGGCCTTTGCCACGGGCACCTCTTGGGGTACCTTCGGGATTCTGATTCCCATTGTGCTGAGCGTGTTTCCGCTGGAGAGCGGAAATCCCCTGAGCATCATCTGCGTCTCCGCCTGCATGGCGGGCGCGGTGTGCGGGGATCACTGCTCCCCCATTTCCGACACCACCATTATGGCCTCGGCGGGGGCCAAGTGCGACCATGTGAGCCATGTGTCTACCCAACTGCCCTACGCCGTCACCGCGGCGGCGGTGAGCTGCGTGACCTATATCGTGGCAGGCACCTTTGCAACCGCGGGAATTGCCGCGTGGCTGGCGCTGCCCGTGGGCATTGTGCTGATGCTGTTGACACTGGCTGTGGCGGTCCGTTTTAAAAGAGTCTAAAAAAGCGGTTGACAAATGCTCCGGCCGCGGGTATACTACGTTTTAATCAAAACAAACCGAAGCGCCGGAGTGAGTACCCAAGTCCGAGCCCGGTAGAGAGAGCCGCTGACGGTGGAAATGCGGCGCGGGTGGATTTGGCGAATGGACCGGCAAGGGTGAACCGAACGGCGCAGGCTTAGTAGGGGAGACGGGGAGGGCGCCCCGTTAAAAAAGGCTGGCACATGACAGTGTGCTGAAAAGTGGGCGCGAAAACCGCGCCAAGCCGGGTGGCACCACAGGAGTGAAATCGCTCTTGTCCCTGCAAGTATTTGCAGGGACAAGGGCTTTTTTTATTTTATATTTGGCCGATTATCCGGCCGAATGCTTCAGAAAGGAAGGGAACACTATGGAACGCAAAGTCCCGTACAAAACCTATTTGACCGAACAGGAGCTTCCCAGGCAGTGGTACAATGTGCGCGCGGACATGAAGACCGACCACCGCCCCATTCTGCACCCGGGTACGCTGAAGCCCGTGACGCCGGCGGATATGACGCCCATCTTCTGCGAGAAGCTTGTTGGACAGGAGCTGAACGCTGCCGACCGCTTCATCGACATCCCCGAGGTGGTCCGCGATTTCTACAAGATGTACCGTCCCTCTCCGCTGGTGCGGGCCTACTGTCTTGAAAAGGCGCTGGACACCCCGGCGAAAATCTACTACAAGTACGAGGGCGGCAACACCAGCGGCAGTCACAAGCTGAACTCCGCCATCGCGCAGGCGTATTACGCCAAGGAGCAGGGCCTCAAGGGCGTCACCACCGAGACGGGCGCGGGGCAGTGGGGTACCGCTCTTTCCATGGCCTGCGGATATTTTGGGCTGGATTTGAAGGTCTTCATGGTCAAGGGCTCTGCGGAGCAGAAGCCCTATCGCAAGGCCGTGATGGAAACCTATGACGCGTCGGTCATCCCTTCCCCGTCGGACACCACCGAGGTGGGC
>JAEWML010000219.1 GCA_023393155.1 Bacillota bacterium | reverse complement strand
TTTCTCAACAGCGTGGATCACGGGCTTTCGCTTATTCAAAGCGCCGGAATCGACGCCCAAAGCCGACGGGAGGAAACGGAGGAGGCCATTATCCTCACCATCCGCATCCCCCGGGAGACGAGGGCCAAAGCGCCCGGATTGTTACAGGATTGTAATGTCATTTCTCCAAAAACGTGCTATACTGAGAACCACTAGGCCTTTTTTGTTTCAATTCAGAAAGTACGGGGAGGAATCCATGGATACTGTAATGGTGCAGGAAGCGCAGAAAAAACAATTGAAGCTGCCTTTCGCCATTGCCTTTGTGCTGCTGAGCGTTTTCGCGGCAGGATATGTCGGCCTTTGCGCCTATGCCGCGAACAACGGCCTGCTTTGGAAAAACACCCTGATTCTGGGGCAGGACCTGAGCGGGCTGACGGTGGCTCAGGCCGCGCAAAAGCTGGAGCGGACCTTCCCTGCTATGAAAATCGGCCTCTATCTTTACGATGACGCGGCGTCCCAGGTTCCGGAGCGCGCTCCGGTGCCGGACGCCTATGTGGCTTTGGCGGATTTGGGAGCGGAGGTTTCCGCTTCCACCGTGGCCCGCAACGCCCATCAGGGAAATCTGCGGGGCAATTTTCTCACTCTGGGCTGGCGGTATTTCACCAACACGGGCACATTTTCCGACACGGCGGGCCTGATCTCTCTGGACAAGGAAAAGACGCAGGCCGCCGCGGAGGCCGCCGCGCAGCTTCTTTCCTTTCCCAGCCAGGACACCACTTACGAACTGAGTGATGCCTCTATTTTGGTGCACATGGCCGAGGACGGCCGCACCGTGGACCCCCAGACGCTTACCCAGAGCATCGAGGGCGGCGCGTGGGATTTGAACCTTGCGCTGGACGTTCCCTATCTTGCCGAGCCGGCCCGGGCGGTATCCGCCCAGGAGATTCACGACCAGACCTCCGGTGACATGAAAAACGCCGGATACGACGCCGCCACCGGCACGATTACGCCCGAGCGGGTGGGCGCGGACTTTGACGTGGCGCTGGCCCAGTCCGCGATGAATGCCGCCAAGCCTGGTGACACGGTGGAAATTCCCGCCGACGTGCAGTTTCCCGCCGTGACGGCGGAAGAGCTGGCCCCCGTTTTGTTTCGGGATATGCTGGGCTCCTACACCACCCACGTGGGCGGCACTGCCGCACGCATCGGCAATGTGAAGCTGGCCTCCTCCTCTATCAACGGAACAGTTTTGAACAGCGGCGATATTTTCGACTATAATCTGGTGGTGGGCCAGCGGACCGCCGCTCGGGGCTATTTGCCCGCCCCGGCCTATGTCTATGGGGAGACGGTGGACGAAATCGGCGGCGGCGTGTGCCAGCCGTCCTCCACGCTGTATCTGGCGACGCTGAAGTCGGACCTTGAAATCGTGGAGCGGTATGCCCACCGCTATGTGCCCGCGTACATTCCCAAGGGAATGGACGCCACCGTTAGCTGGGGCGGGCCAAACTACCGCTTCCGCAACGACACCAATTATCCCATTAAGGTCGAGTCGGTTTACTCCAAGGGCTATCTCACCATGTCGCTGTACGGCACCAAGGTGGACGACACCACGGTGAAGATGACCAACAAAACCCTTTCCACCACGCCGTTTACCGTGGTTTATGAGGACGACGCCACGCTCCCTGCCGGGACGGAGGCGGTGAAAGTCACCCCCTACACCGGTTATAAGGTGGAGACGTACCGCAATCTTTACGACGGAGAGGGGAACCTGATTTCCAGCACCTTTGAAGCCACCAGCGACTATAAGGCGCGCAACAAAATTATTTTAAAAGGCCCTGCTCCCGTGGTCAGTCCGCTTCCGGGCGAAGTGCCCGGGCAGACCGAACCCCCCGCCTCCGGAGAAACCGGAACGGGAAGCGACGGTACGACAACTCCCTCGGAAGGGACGCCCGGCACCGTCACGCCCCCAGCCCAAGAAATGCCCGTCTACGGGGACACAGGAACAGGCAATGGCGCGGAGCCCGGCCCGGATGCAATTATCTCCCCCCTTCCCTCGCTGTAAGCGGCAGTGAGTTTTGCGGCCAGCACTCCTTCTCAATAGAATTACCTGCTATGAAATAACAGGCAGGAAAAAAGCCCCTGCTTCAATACAATCTGTATTGAAGCAGGGGCCCTTTTTTGTTTAACTGCAACGGTGGGGCATGTGCACAAAACACCGCCCCGTCAGACGGGTATGCAGCCACCGCTGCGGGAGGGGTAACGCTTCTCCCTCTCTTCGTTTGGGCCGCGGCTCAGCCCCTCTCCTTTTTCAGGCGGCGAATGTCCCGTCCAAAAAACGGAAGTATCTGATACTCTCCCTCAAGCCTCGAGCCAATCTGCGCCCCGTACCGTCTGGCAAGCTCCTCCGGGGACAGGTTCGTGTTCAAAATCACCGACCGGCGCTCCAAAAGCCGGGTGTTGACAATCTCGTACAGGGCGCTCTGGACAAAGGAGGTGGTCATCTCCGTCCCCAAATCATCCAGAATCAGCAGGTCGCAGTGCATGATACGCTCCACGTCCTCGTCCACGCCCTCCCCCTCGTCCCGGCCAAATTTCCGGTCCTCAAACCGCGAAAATACGTGGGCCGCAGTGTCGTACACCACAGAGAAGCCCGCAGCGCTGACCTCCCCCGCGATGGCGGCGGAGAGGAAGGTTTTCCCCAGGCCCGGCTTGCCGTACAGCAAAAGGTTCCCTCCATGCTTTTTAAACGCGTGGGCATAGTTTGCGCAGACCTCATACACCGTTTCCATGTTCTCCCGGGGGGAGATGCCGTAAACCGGGTCCGGGGTCTGGTCGTACCAATCCATGGAAAAGGTATCGAAGCTCTGCCCCGCCAAGTCCAGCGTGCGGGACAGCTCGGCCTGCTGCTCCTGCGCATAATATCGCTTCAGGCAGACACACGCCGCCTCGCCTTTTGTCCCCGCGTCGCCGCACAACGGGCAGGCGGGCTTGTATTCGAGATAATCCGGCGAAAGCCCCAAATCCGCCAGAAGCTGGGTCCGCTCCTGTTGAAGGCTGAGATTGCCGTCCCGCAGCACCGCCACCGCCGGGCGGGGGTCCGACCCCTTGCGCAGGGCGGAGACAATGATGCGGCTCATGGTAGAAGTCAGCTCCGCGTCGATCTCCCGCAGCCGGGGCGCACGGGCATACGTCTGCTCCTGCCGCCTGCGGAAGGCCTCTTCCCGACGGCGGCGGTCCGCGTCGAACCGGGCGGCGGCCCGGCGCATAATTTTTCCGTCGTAGGACACTCCGCTCCCCCCTTACTCCTTGCCCCGGTGCAGCGCCTGCACATACCGGCGCATCTCCTCCTCCGGCGGGCGCTGGTCCCGCCGGGACGGCTGGGTCTGCTGCGTCTGGGGACGGTCCCCCGCAGCCACCTGCTCCGGCGTATGAAGCCCCGCCTCGTGCCAGCGCTTCAAAATTCCGTTTATGTAGGGCCATTTTAGCTCGTGGCACTTTAAAACCGTTTTTTCATAGGCAAGGGCCACCGTCTCCGGCAAAAAGCCCCACTCCTGCCACCCGGCCAGATATTTTTCCTCCGCCGCCACAGGAGGCCTGTCCCCCAACTGGAGAACCCGCATATAGGCAGGCAAAGCCTCCTGCCGATGGGCGTATTTTTTCAGGTATTCCGCCGCCGCGCTTTGGGTATCAAGCCCCATCCGGGCCCATGCGTACCCCTCTTTTTCAATCTGGCGCAATGTGGGGCGGCGGCCCTCGCCATAGCGCAGGCGAATGCGCTCCGCGCAGTGGCACACCAGAAGATAAATCACATCGGAGGGCAGGCCCAGATAGTCGTAAAGGCCCAAAAGCGTCCCCATGTCCGGGGTGGAAAGCTTTTTCCCCAGCTTCCGCTCCACCTCGGCGGCAAGGCCGCGAAACGCCACGTCTCCCTCCAGCGCCACGGTCACGTCCTCCTGCCGGTAATCCGGCCGCTCGTCCGACGGCTCGGGCAGCTCTGCCGCCGGGAGAGACACCAGCTCCAACTGGCGCAGCACCGTTTCCGCCGCTTCAATGCGGCTCCGCTCCCATCTGAGCTCTCCCGCAAGGGACCGGGGCTGGGTAAGCCCCTGATGGCGCAGCAGCGCCAGATATAAAAGGGACGCGTCTCCGTCCCCCCGCTCTAAAAGGCGGCGCAGCGCGGCCCCGGATACGGTGACGCTCTCGTCTCCCAGATGCTTTAAAATTCCCGCCACTCGGCGCGCCTCCCCTCTGTCTTACGGCAGCGCCGCCCACCAAGGTGCGCGAAATTGCCCGTTCTCCCGGAGACGAAACCGCCCCGGCTATTTGACATTCCCCATTGTATACGACTTGAACGCTTCTGACAAGCCCAAAACTTTGCCCCGGCGTGGAAAAAAGCTGGAATCCCGCGGGCATGTATGATATAATGCTGACTTATGAAAATGGGTGATTATGCCGCGCCCGGGCGGCAGCTTTAAAAGAGGAGGAATCACAGGATGAATAACCGTGTCACCGTGACGATCTGCGGAGAGGATTACAATTTTGTGGCGGACGAGTCCCCGGAATACATGGAAAAAGTGGGCGCCTTTGTGGGCAAAAAAATGGACGAGCTGCTCACCGTCGCCAAGGTGGGCCGGACGGACGCCGCCGTGCTGACCGCCGTCAACATCGCGGACGAGCTGTTTAAATCCTATGAGGCGGCGGAAAAGCTGCGCTCCGAGATTAAAAACTACGCGGATGAGGCGGGCCGCGCCCAGGGTGAGGCTTCCGATTTGAAGCGGGAGGTTTTCCGTCTTCAGCAGAAGCTGGACTCCAAGGGCGGCGGAAACGGGAACCGGCGCTGATGCGACCCGAGCTTCTCTCCCCCGCCGGGTCTCCGGAGTCCCTTCGCGCCGCCGTGGAGTGCGGAGCGGACGCGGTATATCTGGGCTGGGGCAGCTTTAACGCCCGGCAGAGCGCGAAAAATTTCTCCGATGAGGAGTTTTTGGAGGCCCTTCAATACTGCCACGAGCGGGGCGTGAAGGTCTATCTGACGCTGAACACGCTGGTGTCCGACCGGGAATTGGACGCCGCCCTCGCCTGCGCAAAAACTGCTTCCGCCCTGGGGGTGGACGCAGTGCTGGTGCAGGATTTGGGGCTGTTCGCCCTGCTGCGCCGCGCCCTGCCGGACCTTCCGCTCCACGCCAGCACCCAGATGAGCCTGTTTACCTCCGGCGGGGCCTGCGAAGCGGCGGCGGACGGGTGCGAACGGGTGGTCATTGCCCGGGAATGCTCCCGGGAGGACACCGAGGGCATCTGCAAAAACTGCCCGGCTGAGATTGAGGTCTTTGTCCACGGGGCGCTGTGCATGTGCTATTCCGGCCAGTGCGCCATGAGCGCGCTGATCGGGGGCCGATCGGGAAACCGGGGCCGGTGCGCCCAGCCCTGCCGCCTGCCCTATACCCTGACGGAGCTGCCCGGGCCGGACGTGTCCGGGCAGGGCAGCCCGCCGTCCCTGCTGGGAAAGCCGAAAAAAACTGCTTACCCCCTTAGCCTGAAGGACAACTGTCTGGCAGGCTTTTTAGAGGACATGGCCCAGATGGGCGTGGCTTGCCTGAAGCTGGAGGGGCGCATGAAGCGCCCTGAATATGTGGCTGTGGTGACAGGCATTTATTCCCGCCTTCTGCGGGAGAACCGGGGCCCCACGGCGGAGGAAGCCGCCGCGCTGGAGGCCGCCTTTTCCCGCTCCGGCTTTACCGACGGATACTGGCGGGGGTTGTCCGGTCCCGGGCAGTTCGGCGTGCGTCCTGCAGACGCGGAGGAACCGAAGGGGCTGTTTGCGCAGGTGAAGGCCGCCGTTGAAAAAGGCGGAATACGAACGGTCCCCGTGATCATGGAGGCCGTCTTCCGTAAAGATAAACCCTGCACCCTGACCGTCCGGGACGGCGCGGGCCGGGAGGGCACGGCCACCGGCCCCGTCCCCGAGGAAGCCCGAAACCGGGCGGTAACGGCGGAGGAGTTGGAAACCCGGCTGAAAAAAACCGGCGGCACCGCCTACCGCTGCCAAACCGTTTCGGTGACGCTTGAGGATGGGCTGTCCGTGTCGGCGGCAACGGTAAACGCCCTGCGGCGGGACGCTCTGGCAGCGCTTACTGCTTTGCGGACCGCGCCGCCCAAGCGGCGTGTTTTGTCCGTTCCTCCTCTCGAAAAAGCGGCTGTCTATACCGGAGAACCTGCGCTGACCTGTTCTCTGGCCTGCCGGGAACAGCTTACGCGGGAGCTGCTGGAACTGCGCCCGGAGCGGGTGTATCTTCCCCTGGAGCTCTTTGAAACGCTGGACGCGCTGCCGGAATTTGACGGGAAATACTGCGCCGTTCTTCCCCGCGTCTGGCGGGACGGGGACGAGCCATATTTTCTGGAGTTGCTGGAGAAAGCGGCAGGTCTGGGCGTTTCCGCCGCCATGGTTGGCAATCTGGGGCATCTGCCCCTGCTTCGCGAAAAAGGGCTTTCTCTTTACGGCGATTTTGGCCTGAACGTTTTTAACGCTTGGGCGCTTTCTTATCTGGCGGATAAGGG
>JAEWML010000240.1 GCA_023393155.1 Bacillota bacterium | reverse complement strand
TCCGGTCCCCGCTGGGTGCGCCGGGTTTGCCGTAGGGCTTGCGGTCGCCAGTCGGTGCACCGGGTTTGCCGTAGGGCTTGCGGTCCCCGCTGGGTGCGCCCGGCTTGCCGTAGGGCTTCCGGTCCCCGCTGGGTGCGCCCGGCTTGCCGTAGAGCTTCCGGTCCCCGCTGGGTGCGCCCGGTTTTCCGTAGGGCTTCCGGTCCCCGCCCGATGCGCCCGGCTTGCCGTAGGGCTTCCGGTCTCCAGTCGGTGCGCCCGGCTTGCCGTAGGGCTTCCGGTCCCCGGTCGCTTGGCTCCGCTCAAAGGGCTTTCTTCCAAAGCTTTTCCCAGCAGGGGGCTTGCCGCCGCCTCGGGCTTGGCGCAAAGGCCGCGCCGGGGCCGTTGGCTCCGGCGGTTTCTCCGCCGCTTTTGCCTCGCCGGGTTTGCGCTTTTTACCCCGGCGGAGGTTCTTTTCGTGAAGGGCCTCCTCTGTTTTGCGCAGGGACGCCCGCTGGGCTTTGACCTCCAGCCGGTTCGCAGCGTCGCCATAGGTTTCCGCGTCCTCGTCCGCCAAACGGCGGGCAATGGCGGCGGCAAAGCCCACCTCGGTCACGCCGAGAATCGCGCACTCGCCCCGGCCCATGGCCTGCCCCAGCTCCTCCTTGGTAAAGGGAAGGCGGAGTTTCATGCACTGGCCCATTTCGGAGAAGTGATCGGCCCTACGGGCGGTATTTTCCGTCGCGTCGGACGCCAGCAGCAGCAACCGCACGTCCCGTGCCCGGGCCGCGGCCTCCACCGGCTCCTCGCCCACCTCCAGCAGCCCGGCCCGCTTGCACAGGCCCAGCGTAGACAGTAATTCTTTATTCATCGGCTTCTCCCAACTGACGCTCCATGGCGTCATATACCTCCGGGGGAATCTGGGCCTCAAAGGCCCGCTCCAGCGCCCGGGACTTGCGCGCTTTGCGCAGGCACTCCACATCCCGGCACACATATGCGCCCCGTCCGGGCTTGCGGCCCTTGTCGTCCAGGCTGACCTCCCCCTCGGGGGACTTGACCAACCGGATCAACACCTTTTTATCCTTCATCTCCCGGCAGCCTACACACTGACGCTGCGGAATTTTTTTCACCTTCGGCATGGCGTTCCCCCGTTTCCGCGCGCTTATTCCGCGTCGTCCGCGGACAAGCCGTCCTCTGCGGGCTCCTCGCCTGCCGGGGCGCTCTCCTCCGCCGCTTCCTCCCGGAAGCTCTCGGGCTTGATATCAATTTTATAGCCGGTGAGCCGGGCCGCCAGACGGGCGTTCTGCCCCTCCTTGCCGATGGCCAGAGACAGTTGATCGTCCGGCACCAGCACGCGGCAGGCCTTACCCTCGTCCGCCATCCAAACGTCCACCACGTCGGCGGGGGCCAGCGCGGCGGCGATAAACTCCGCCGGGTCCTCGCTGTACTTCACAATGTCGATTTTCTCGCCCCGCAGCTCCGCCACGATGCTCTCCACCCGCTGGCCCTTGGGGCCCACGCAGGCGCCGATGGGGTCCACGTTGTCCTCGTTGGACCAGACGGCCATCTTCGTGCGGCTGCCCGCCTCCCGGGCGATGGAGCGGACCTCCACGGTCCCGTCGTAAATCTCGGGAACCTCCAGCTCGAACAGGCGCTTGACAAGGCCCGGATGGGTCCTGGAGATCAGCACCTGTGGTCCTCTGGTGGACCGGCGAACCTCCACCACGTAGACCTTGACGTGCATTCCCTCCACCAGCTCCTCGCCGGGGACCTGCTCGCCGGCCATCAAAAGCGCCTCGGTGGACTCGGTCCCTGTGCCGATGCGCAAAGAGACGTTTCCGTTTCTCGGGTCCAGCCGGGTGACCACGCCGGTGAGAATCTCATGCTGCTTGGAGTTGAACTCCTCGTACACCATGCCCCGCTCGGCCTCTCGAAGGCCCTGAATGATCACCTGCTTACCGTTACCGGCGGCAATGCGGCCAAAGTCCGTGTTGTTCACGGGGACGTTGACCACGTCGCCAATTTCGTATTTGGCGGAAAGCTTTTTGGCCTCCTCCAATGGCATTTCGTTGAAGGGGTCCACGTAGTCTTCCTCGTCCACCACGTTTTTCTGGACAAACATCTGAAGCGTCCGGCGCTCCACATCCACGTCCACGATCACGTTATCCACCTGATCCTTGCAATCCCGTTTATAGGCGGTGATCAGCGCCTGGACAATTTTCTCCAGCATAAAGGACTGGGGGATGTTCCGCTCCTTTTCGATCATCTCAAGCGCGGTGAAAATCTCATCGCAATTCATGCCGACGAGCTCCTTCTGCTTCTTGCCTCTCATTGCCTGTACTCCTTTTATGATATGATACGTCTTCTTCGTCCGTTTTATTTGGCGGCAAAAAATCCGCGCGCCCGGCGGCGGCGCTTTTTCAGGAGAACTCCACCCGCAGGCGCACCAACGCGGTGTCCGCCTTATCAAAGGTCGTCTCATTGTCGCCGATGCGCACGGTGACAGCCCCGGTCCCCTCGTCGTAGCCCGTAAGCGTCCCGGCAAATTCCTTTCGCCCGTCCCGGTTGCGGTACAGCCGAACGGTGACGGGGCTGCCCATAAAGCGCACGAAATCACCGGGCCGCCTCAGCGCCCGCTCCGCGCCGGCGGAGCCGACCTCCAGCGTATAGCTCCCCTCAATGGGGTCCGCCTCGTCCAGCAAATCCGAAACCTTGCGGGAAATGGCCTCGCAGTCCAGAATGTCCACGCCGTCCTCTTTGTCAAGCAGGACCCGGAGATACCAGGTTCCCGCCTCCTTCACGTATTCCACATCCCAGATAGTACAGCCCTGCTCCGCAGCCACGGGGGCCGCCAGCTCGGCGGTGAGCTCCGCAATCTTTTTCATGGAAACGCCTTCCTTTCATGCCGTCAGCTTCTGGGAAAAACTTCGGCCTTTTCAAATTCCGGCCCCTTAAAAAGGCCGACAAAAAAAGCGGACACAAGGTCCACTCCACACAACTACCATCTCTACTTTGATTAGAATATCACGCTTTTACACCAAAATCAAGTGTTTTCTTGGAATTTGCAAAGAAAAGCCGCTAAAAAATAAATAAAAGCCGGAGCGCCCTCCGCGCCCCGGTTTCATTTCCGGAAATTCGGTTCAAGCCACGG
>JAEWML010000216.1 GCA_023393155.1 Bacillota bacterium | reverse complement strand
GCGTCGTATTTCTCACCGTCCGTCTGCCACCACCGCAGCGCCCGCCGTTGCTTTTCAGAGAACCGCACCGCCTCCACGCTCAGGCCCCTCCTTCTCATCCTCGGTCTTCAGCGCCTGCAAAAACCGCTCCATGCCGTCCTCGCTGCCTTCTTCCAAAAGGCCCCACAGCGTTTCCAGCGCCTGCACCCGGTCGATGAGCTTCATCTCCGTTCCCTTGTCCGTGATTTTCAACTCCGCCACGTCGGATAAATCCAGCTCTCCAGCCTCCACTAGCTCCCGGCTTGCCAGCTTCGCCGCGTCGGACACCCGCCCGAACGCCATCTGCCCCAGCCGCCGTAAAATATCCTGCCGGGTGGGCAGCTCCATTCTCCGCATCCATTTCAGCCGCTCGGCCACCTCGCTTTTTCGCAGCAGCGCGTAGCCGTCGGCCCTTCCAATGCTTTTGGCCGCCCGGTTGGGGTCCATAGAAAGCAGAAATTCCCGGCAAAACCGATCCCGCTCCGCCCCCGTCAGTTTTTTCCCCATCCAATCACCTCGCTCTTCTATATGAGTCCCTCCATCCCACCAAATTTGCACGTCCGCGTACATCTTAAGAAAACTTAAAAAAATATCTGCCCTTCGGCAGAGCGGACGGCCCCGCCGCACCGATCAAAAAACGGGCGGGAAGCCAACAGCTTCCCGCCCGTTTCTATTCTGTTTCAGTCCGGATACTACCCAGTAAAAAAGATATAGGTCAGCGCACCAACCAGCCCGATTCCCGCCAGCGTCAAATCGAAGGCAAAGGTTTCGCCAATCAAAAACCGCTTGGGCTTGCGGGCGTACACGCCAAAATTCTCGTTCTTCTTGGGTACAAAGATGCCGGGTGCCTTCAGATACAGCAGCTTCTCTCCCATTACTACCAAAAAGTCGCCCAATCCAGCCGCCGTACGGGCACACATCGCCCCAAAGAACGCAAGCCCTTTCACGGCGGGACGATATACCAGCTCCTCCAAATCCAGACCTCTGGGCCACCGCTCCAGATATATGGTTCCCTCCGCGGTCCTCTTGCACAGCGCCAGCCGCACAATCAGCAGATACACCACCGCGCCGATGCCCAGAGAAATCAGCGCTCCCTGCAAATTCACCCACGAAAAATAGCGAAATATCCCGTGGCTTTCCCCGGCCCTCAGAAACACGGAGGACCGCTCCGCAATCACCTGCATGGAAACCCAAGGCGTCAACCCAAAGACCACCAGCAAACATGCCGTCAGCCCCACAGCCAGTCCGGTAGCCGGTGCCATATACTCCCGGGCGCTGAATCGCTGCTTTTCCGCTCGCTTTTCCAGAAAGATCGCCGCGAACAGCTTCGTCATATACGCCGCCGTCAGCCCCCCGGAAATCAAAAACAGCCACTCCACCGTCCGAAAGCCCGCCGCGGAATTTCCTATGTGCTCAAGGTGGTGGATATACTCCACAATGCTCTCATGCAGCAGCGTCTTGCTGATATAGCCCGAGGTCCCCGGCACGCCCACAATCGCCGCCGCGCCCACAAAAAATATCGCTTTCAGTGCTGGCTTGTTCCGTCCCCAGCCCCGCAGTTCGTTTAAGTCCAGCGCGGGGGTCGCCAGATAAATCACGCCCGCCGACACAAACAGCACCAGCTTAATCAGCCCGTGATTCATCATGTGGAGCACGGTGCCCCATGCCGCCAGTACATTGTCCTCCCCCAGATACCCCTGCATGGCCACACCGATCAGGATAAACCCAATCTGAGACATGGAGGAGCACGCCAGCACCCGCTTCAGATTGACGGAGAACAGCGCCAGCACCGCCCCCAGCACCATCGTCACGGCCCCGGATAGGAGCAGCACTCCGTTCCATTCCGCACTGGAAAAAAGCAGATACCGGGAAATAATTAAAATACCGAAAATTCCGCTCTTGGTCAGAATTCCGCTCAGCAGTGCCGAGGCCGGGGCCGGGGCCACGGGATGGGCCTTGGGCAGCCAGATGTGCAGGGGGACCATGCCCGCCTTCGCGCCAAAGCCCGTCAGGCAGAACAGTCCCGCCGCCAGCAGCTCTCCCCGCCGTCCGTCCTCCATCGCCGCCACCAGTGCGGGCAGCTCCTGAAACACCAGCGACCCCAGCAGATGGTCCAGCATCAAAAGCCCCACCAGCAGCATCATTCCCCCAAACACCGCCACCGCCAGATAGGTCTGTCCGGCCCGCAGCGCGTTGGGATTCTCGTTCTGCGCCACCCATACGTAGGAGGCAAAGGACATAATTTCAAAAAATATAAACAGCGTGAAAAAATCCGCCGCCAGAAATACGCCCATCAGCGCCCCAAGCGTCACCATCCATGCGCAGTAGTAGCGGTTCACGCCCTCCCGGTCCGCAAAATACTCCTTGCTGGGCAGCGCCGTCATCAGCCACAAAAACGCCGCCAGAACGGCCATGGTCGTGTGGAGGCTCCCCGCCTCAAACCGCAGTCCCAGCCCGCACAATTGAGGGAGCACCGCCCTTCCCGGCGCAAACAGAAGCAGCAGCGCCGCAAAAATCTCCACTCCCGGAATGACGCGGACATACAGAT
>JAEWML010000138.1 GCA_023393155.1 Bacillota bacterium | reverse complement strand
TTCCAGGGCTTCACGGTGGGGACGCCATGTCCTCCGCAGGCGGCGATGGCCTTTGCCGCCCCCTCCACCACGGCGGGGTTGGTGCCGTCGCCGGTGAAGGCGGCGATACCCGCCGCCGCGCAGGCTGAAATCAAAATGTCGTTGTAGGCCAGATCGTCATACCTGTCGCCATAGTGCAATGTCATGGCGCCGATGGGCGCGGCGAACACCGGCAGGTCAAAGGTCTGTCCGAAGACCTTAAACGTGGTATCCGTGGGCCTGTTTTCACAGATGGTGTCCATATTGACGCACAGCTCCTGCCACTTCTGATAGTTGCGGATGAAGCCGGTGCCGATGCCCTTGGCTCCGGGGCCGGGGACGGTGTTTTTGCAGACCACGCCGTTGCAGACCGGACAGGCCTTGCAATGGGGACCGACGCGGGTGCGGGCGCTTTCCAATACTTCCTGATATGTCATAATGCGATTCCTCCCATGCTGCGCGGCAAACTGCGCGCGTACTGCCGTTATTTTAACGCCCTCCGGAAAAAAACGCAACAAATTGTGTAACTTTTTCCATGCGCCTGCGTCTAAAGAGACAAACGCACATCAGTTGGAAGCGGATGGGCGAACGACGAGGAGGATAAAACGATGAAAAGAAAGCTTGCGATGCTCTTGGCGGCCCTGTGCCTGACGGTGCTGGCGGCGGGCTGCGGCGCGTCGTCCGGCAGCGGGGCATCCGTTGTAGGGGAAATGGACAGCACGGCCGCCCCTGCCGAGCGGCCCACCGCCGAATCCGGGGCGGCGATGGATAGGAACGGCTTTGCGGCCTATGAGGAAAACGGAAAAGCGGAAAGCCAGCTCCGGGCGAAGAAGGACGGCGGGGACGGGAGCAAGCTGATTTACACCGCGGAGTTGAACCTTGAAACCACCACCTTTGACGAGACGGTCAAGAACCTGTCGGCTCTGGTGGAGGAGCTTGGCGGCTGGACACAGAGCAGCAGCGTGAGCTACGGCAACTCCGGCTACCGGTACGGCAGCTACGCCGTCCGGGTTCCCAAGGAGAAATTCAGCACGTTCCTCACCCGGGCGGGGGAGCTGGCCCATGTGACCTACACCAGTTCCAACGTGGAGGATGTGAGTGAGATGTACTATGACACCGCAGGGCGGCTGGAGACGCAGAAGACGAAGCTTGCCCGGTTGCAGGACCTCCTTGCCAAGGCCGAGAACATGGAGGACATCATCACCATCGAGAGCGCCATCTCCGAGGCGGAAAGTCAGATTGAATATCTGGCCGGGGAGATGAAGCACTACGATTCTCAGGTGGACTACTCCACGGTGCAGTTTTCCCTGAACGAGGTATATCAGCTCTCCAATGTGGAGCAGCCCGCCACCGGGTTTTTCAGCCGCCTTGCCGGGGCGCTGTCCTCCGGAGCACGGGGCTTTGCGGACGCTGTGCAAAATGTTTTGCTGATGCTGGCCTATGCCTGGGTGTGGGTGGCGCTGGTGGCCCTCGTACTGGTTGGGGCGGTTTTGGTGCGCCGCAAGCGGAAGACGCAGCCTCAAAAGGAAGCGCCCGCGCCGGAAACACAGGATGACAAACCGGAATAAATCCTGTATACTATCCCCAGAGCGGACATGTACGTAAGTTTTCCTTATATGTCCCCGCAGGCGCGGCGCGCCTGCGGGGAGTGTCCGCAAACGAAACAGGAGGGATTTTTATGACCGTCACATGGCTGGGCCACGCCTGCTTCCTTCTGGAGCAGGACGGCTATCGTATCGTCGTCGATCCCTATACCGGCGTTCCCGGCTATCCGGCGCTGGAGCTGGAGGCCCACGGAGTCTATTGCAGCCACGGGCATTTCGACCACAGCTACACCGACGGGGTAACGCTGCTGCCGGGGCGGGAGAGCCCCTTTTCCGTGGAGGAGGTCCCCTCGTTCCACGACGGGGAGGAGGGCGCCCTCCGGGGAGAAAACACCATCCGCGTCTTTTCGGCGGGGGACGTTCGGGTCTGCCATCTGGGGGATTTGGGCCATCTGCTCTCGGAAAAGCAGGCGGAGGCCATCGGCAGGTGCGACGTGCTGCTGGTCCCCGTGGGCGGGACCTTCACGGTGGACGCCGCCGGGGCCAAGGCTGTATGCGATGCCCTGCGGCCCCGGACGGTGGTACCCATGCACTATCGCCACGCGCCCTTCGGCCTTGAAAAGGTTTCCGGCGTGGAGGACTTTTTGGCGCTGTGGCCCCAAGGGGCCGTGCAGCGCCTGCCGGGAAGCTCCTTTACGTACCTTGCCAAGGAGGGCGGGGAAACGACCGCGCCCGAGGTGCTGGTTCCAAGATATCCCGCCTGAGCGCATAGTTTTGCCGCCTTTGCGTACACTGTCTCCAAAAGCTGTGTTGGAACGGAGGCGGAGACATGGGCGTGGCGGCGCGGCGGCGCGAGTTGTACTGGGCGCTGGGGGGATTTCTTTTTACCGCGGCGGCGGGAACGGCGCTGCATTTTCTCTGGGGCTGGACGGGGGAAAACCGCATCGCGGCGGCCTTCTGCTCCGTAAACGAATCCGTCTGGGAGCACATGAAGCTGCTGTTTTTTCCGGCCTTCCTCCTCTCTATGGCGGAGGTTTGGCTGCGGGACTCCCGGAACTTTCTGGCGGTGCGGGGCGTATCTCTGTGGATCGGGACGGCGCTGATTCCGGTGCTGCATTACACGTACGGCGGAATTGTGGGCTTTCATACGCTGTGGGCGGATATCGCCGTGTTTCTGGTTTCGGCGGCGGCGGTGTTTTTGCTGGATTGGTGCCTTGGAAGGACGGGGCGGTTTACCTCCGGCTGGCAGCAGGCGGCGGGCCTTGCGGCGCTGTGGGCGCTGGCGCTGGTGTTCGTG
>JAEWML010000069.1 GCA_023393155.1 Bacillota bacterium | reverse complement strand
GCACAACCACATCTGGGATACCTGCGTACCCACCTTTATCCATTACAACATTCCTCTCATGATCACCGCAATCGTTGTCTCTCAGTTCATCTGAGCCAAATTTAAAAGCAATACGAAAGGCTGCGGCCCGGCATTTGCCGGACCGCAGCTTTTAACTATCTCTGCGCAAACGCAGTGCCTTTTCCCAAAACGAACCCTGCCAGCAGGACGTCACCCGCGGCAAGGCTCCCCGTCTCTTTGAACATCTCTGCAAACAATCTGCGCATTATGGGCTTCGGGCCTACGCAGCAAAGTATCCTCGCGGCCCGGACTTACGGCGGGTTTTGGAGCTGTACAAGGCATGTATTCCTGCATCGCAAGCCCATAAGCTCCAAACGCCGCCCGGATGCGCCGCCCCCCCCACAGGAGGACGTCGGCCTGAATGCACCAAAACCGTCTACAGGACAATCCGTGTGTCCGTCGTGCCTTTTCCGCCATTTCTTTTTCCTCGCCCCTCTGACAAGGTGACACAACGGTGGTTTGGCTCTTTACGGCAAAAGGACTTTTATCGCCCAGGGACACAATTTACGAAAACGCAGGGCCTGTCTGTAACAGCAGGAACGACTCCCCTCAGGAACCCATGCAAAAGGCCGCCGCACCGAAGTTCGGCGCGGCGGCTCTTACTTATTTTCTGAGAAGCGGCTTACTCAAAGTCGGGGATGTGCTTCTTGACGATGTCCAGCAGATCGCCGCTGCGGACCATCTTCTCCACCTCCGCGATGTCCTGCCAAATCTCGCGGTCGATCTCGTAGAACGCAACTTTCTCGCGCACGTGCTTGTACATGGCCTCGTGAACAGGGGCCATGCCCTGCCCGTGGGTGTTCAGGCTGCGGCGGATGTCAATGGCCTGGCAGGCGGTCAGCAGCTCATCCGCCAAAACGGACAGAGTGTTCTGCACAATCCAGCCCGCCTTGCGGGCTGCGGTGGTGCCCATGGAGACGATATCCTCCTGGTTGGCGGAGGAGGGAATGGAGTCCACCGACGCGGGATGCGCCAGAACCTTGTTCTCGGAAACCATGGAAGCGGCGGAATACTGCACAATCATGAAGCCGGAGTTCACGCCGGGCTTCGTGGTGAGAAACGGGGTCAGTCCGTTAGACAGCGCCGCGTTCACCATGCGCTCGGTGCGGCGCTCAGAGGCGTTGGCAATCTCGCTGCACGCGATGCCCAGCGTGTCGAAGGGAATCGCCATGGGCTCGCCGTGGAAGTTGCCGCCGGAGATAACCGCCTCGTCGTCCAAAAACAGCAGCGGATTGTCGGTGACGGCGTTCAGCTCGATCTCCGCCTTGGCGCGCACATACTCCAGCGCGTCGCGGATGGCGCCGTGGAGCTGGGGGATGCAGCGCAGGGCGTAAGCGTCCTGTACCCGGTCCTTCTGGCAGTTGTCCAGAATCTCAGAGTCGGCCAGGAGCTTACGCATATTGGCGGCCACTACAATCTGGCCCTTCTGGCCGCGGGCGGCGTGAATGCGGGGGTCAAAGGCGTTGCGCAGGCCGGTAAGGGCCTCGAAATCCAAAGAGCTGATCGCGTCGGCCAACTGGGCGGCGCAGATGGTGTCAAACAGAGCGAGAGAGCCGACAGAAGTCATGGCGCAGGTGCCGTTGGTCATGCCGAGGCCTTCCTTGCACACCAGCGTCTCCAGCGTCCGGATGCCGGCCTTGGCCATGGCCTCCGCGCCGGTAATCTTTTCGCCCTTATAATTGGCCATACCCTTGCCAAGCATGGGCAGCGTCATGTGGGCCAGCGGGGCCAGGTCGCCGGAAGAGCCCAGAGAGCCCTTCTGGGGAACCACGGGGGTAACGCCCGCGTTCAGCATGGCCAGCATCATCTCCACCAGAATGGGACGGATGCCGGACACGCCCACGCACAGCGCGTTTGCCCGCAGCAGCAGCATACCGCGCACCACCTCGTCGGAATAGGGGTCGCCGGTGCCGGTGCAGTGGCTGAGAATCAGATTGGTGGACAGCTCGTTGCTCATCTCCTCGGGCACGGCCACCTTCTGGAAATCTCCAAAGCCGGTGGTGATTCCATAAGCAACGCGGTTTTCCGCCACAATTTTTTCCGCCAGCGCGCGGGACTTCTGCATGGCCTCCAGCGCGGAAGTGGCCAGCTCCACCGTCGCTCCATAGCGGGCGACGGCCACGAAGGACTCCAGCGTCAGGCTGTGTCCGTCAACGACGACATGCTTTATTTCAGAAGGCTTCATAATCATTTTAATCGTTACCTCGCTTCAAATTTTTGCCCTGCAATTTCAGCCTCTTTAAAAAGCGTCCGCCCTTGCGGGCCACAGCCGGAAAGGGATGCGCCATAAGCGGCATTTACAGGTCCTGTGAGATGTGAGAAATGGTTTGGATCATCCGGTCAGGCGCGCTTCCGGCGCTCTCGCGCCGGAAGCGCCGTCCACCCTGCCCAGGGGTGAGCCTGCCGCAATCCTGTCTGTATTGTGCGCTTGTCGGTTTAACGTTTTCGCACAAACACATAATAGCATGATTTTTGTACGAAATCAACATTTATTTTTTCGTTTTTACATAGTTTTTTGTGCATTATTACGGTATATCGGTAGCGTATTAGCGCAATGTTCAGATAGTGTATTATCATGCGGAGATTTAAAACTTAAATGCCTGCCGATGTTTGGAAAAAATGCCGTACCACAGGGGAAAGTAGATTGACAGTCATTGAAAAGTCTGTTATTCTTTGGCCATAGGATACCCTGTTACCGTATAAAAGCAATACTGCCGTCGGAGCCGGCGCACGGCGGCGCCTGATTTTGAAAGTGGGGCTGCAAGATGTATGAAAGCAGAATGAAATCGGAAATGGTAGACCATCTGTATCAGGCAATTCTCTCCCTGAAGGACCAGGAAGACTGCTACCGCTTTTTTGACGACTTGTGTACCGTCGGGGAGATTCAGGTCATGGCCCAGAGATGGATGGTGGCCCGGATGCTTCAAGACGGAGAAACCTTCAACGCTATCAACGAAAAAACCGGCGTTTCCTCCGCCACCATCACCCGCGTGCGGAAGTGTCTGGTCTACGGCGCGGAGGGCTATGCCCGGGTGATTGAACGTCTTGCAGAACCTGCGCCGCCCAAAAAGAAAAAGGGATAATATCCCCATTGACATAAAAATCCCCGTCCCCCGGCAAGCGTCTCATCCCCATCGGGAAGGAGATATCTGCCGGAGGGCGGGGTTCTTTGATCGACAAATCCCCGGCGGCGCAGATTGCGCCGCCGGGGATTTTATGTTTCGCTCTATTTGCGTTACTCTAAAGCCGCTGGATTGAGGGCAATCGCGGACGGCTTTTTCAATCATCCGCAGGCTCCCATCAGGCAGTAAACCGGCGGCTCTGCCACTGGCTGTCGAATTTTTGCCCATCCGCCGAAACCGGATCACTCCTCAGACGCGCCCTGAATCTCCAGCAGCTCCACCGCGTGCTGCCCGGCGGCGGTGAGGGCCATGCTTCCCTTGTGGGCGAATCCCTCGTAGGCCGTATAGTCAAAATTCGACAGCGGCAGATCAAAGTCCAGCCGGACCAGCCGCTTTTGCGCCAGCGACGTAATAATCTGCCCATACTCCGCAGGGGTGTATCTTGCGCCCTCCAGATATATCGGGTCTTGGG
>JAEWML010000019.1 GCA_023393155.1 Bacillota bacterium | reverse complement strand
GCGTTCATGCGGTAGAGCACCGCGCACTCGGAAAATTTCCGGCCCCGGTTCACCTGCATCATAATGTCGCCCACCACGAAATTTGCCTCGTCTGCTTCGCTGTAACTGGTGCGGATTACCACCTTATCGCCGCTGCCGTTGTCCGTCCAGAGGGTTTTGCCCTTGCGGCCGCAATTGTTTTTGATGACGGCGTTGGCCGCGTCCAGAATGTTCTGGGTGGAGCGGTAATTCTGCTCCAGCCGGATGGTGCGGGCGTTTTTATACTGCTGCTCAAAATTCAGGATGTTCTCAATATTCGCGCCCCGGAAGCGGTAGATAGACTGGTCGTCGTCGCCCACCACGCAGAGGTTTTTCCGCCCGCCGGCCAGCAAAGAGGTGAGAAGATACTGCAAATGGTTGGTGTCCTGATATTCGTCCACCAGCACGTAGCGGAATTTCCGCTGGTAATACTCCCGCACCTCCTTGTCCTTTTGCAGCAGGGTCACGGTGTGGAAGATGATGTCGTCAAAGTCCAACGCGTTGGCGGAACGAAGCTTTTCCACATAGCGGGCGTAGACCTTGGAAATGCGGGTCATTTTCCAGTCTCCGGAGTCCTGATACTGCTTTGCAAAGTCCTCTGGCGTCTCGAAACGGTCCCGGGATTTACTGATGACGCCCAGCAAATCTCTGGGAGGAAAGGCCTTTTCATCGTAGCCCAGCTCCTTGAGAATGTCCTTGAGGACGCGCTTGGAATCGTCGGTGTCATAGATGGTGAAGTCCTTCTGAAAGCCGATTCGCTCAATGTCCCGCCGCAGGATGCGCACGCAGGCGGAGTGGAAGGTGGAGGCCCATACGTCGTTTGCCATTGGCCCCAGCCGGTCCGCCAGCCGGGTTTTCAGCTCGCCCGCCGCCTTGTTGGTAAAGGTGATGGCGATGATTTCCCAAGGACGGGGCGGGTCCACGGCGCAAAGCCGCACCGCCCGCCGCTGCTCCTCTTGCTCCGGGTCGTCGGGGAAGCCCTCCAAAAACAGAAGGTCCTCCTCCGTCGCGTCCTCGGGAACCTCGTCACAGTCGCCGCCCCGGCCATAGGTCAGCAGGTTGTATACCCGCTGAATAAGAACGGTGGTTTTGCCGGACCCGGCCCCCGCCAGCAGAAGCAGGGGTCCCTCGGTAGTCATGGCGGCCTGCCGCTGCATGGGGTTCAGCCGCCGGAGGTCCCGGGAGATAAAGGCTTTCCGGGCGGCAATAAAACGCTTGTTGAAATCAGTCATATGTTCACCAGTTTTCTATAATCTCAATATCCATTTTAGGACAAAATAGGGCCGGGGTCAACCGTGGGTTTTATAGTTCGCTCTTGCTCAATGCCAGCGGCGCACTGACCCGAAGGCGTAAAAATCCCGTTTTTGTTGACGCTGCTTGCTGGGAGTGTTATCCTGATGGAAAAGGGCGGGAGGGGAAGCCGTGGGAAATTTCCGGGCGAGTTCATTGATGACGAGTCCCGCAAACGTTCTGACGGCGGGCCGCATTCTCCTGTCTTTTCCGCTGGCTTGGGCCGCGCCCCTGTCTCCGGGATTTTATGTCCTGTATACGCTGGCGGGCGTCACGGACATGCTGGACGGCCCGGTGGCCCGCAGAACCGGCACCGTGAGCCGGGAAGGGGTCGTGCTGGACAGCATCGCGGATGCCGTGTTTCTGGCGGCCGCGCTCATCGCTTTGTTCCCTGCGCTGAAGGAGCGCTGCCCGAATTGGGGCCTGTGGCCGGTTCTGGCGGCGGCTGCGCTGCGGTGCGGGGCCTACGGCGTTGGCCTTTTCAAGTACCACCGCTTTGCCGCGTATCACACGAGGCTGAACAAGCTCACCGGGGCGGCGCTGTTCTGCGCGCCCTATCTGCTGCCGTTTTGGGAGAATACGGAGGGGCTTTGGGCGGCGTTGTGCTCTGCGGCGTGCGTTTCCGCCGGAGAGGAATTGTTGATTCAGTTGCTGAGCAGGCGGTATGACCCGGATACGCAAAGCGTGTTTGATTTCAAGAGGAGGGAGTTCCATGTATGAATTGATTCAGGCGGCCCCGCGCACGTACTACATCCAAAGCCCTGCCAAAATGGGAATCTGGAAGCCCGACGGCGGCGACGCGGTGCTGATTGACAGCGGCGGCGACAAGGACACGGGCCGGAAAATCCAAAAAATTCTGGAATCACAGGGCTGGACGCTGGGGTGGATCCTCAATACCCACGCAAATGCCGACCACAACGGCGGCAACAGCCTGCTGCAAACCCGGCTGGGCGTTCCCGCCTATGCGCCGGGAATCGACGCGGCCATCACCACGTATCCCATTCTGGAGCCGGCGTTTCTGTACGGCGGGTACCCCTGCAAGGAGCTGCGCAACAAGTTTTTACTGGCCCAGCCCAGCGACTGCCGGACCCTGACGGCGGAAACCCTGCCGGAAGGGCTTACCATGCTGCCGCTGCCCGGTCATTTTTTCGACATGTGCGGCTTTCGGACGGAGGACGGTGTGTGGTTTTTGGCGGACTGCCTCTCCGGCGCCAACATTCTGGAGAAGTACCATGTAAATTTCATCTACGATGTGGCGGGCTATCTTCAGACGCTTGATTTGCTGGGGACGCTGGATGGCAGTCTCTTCATTCCTGCTCACGCCGAGCCTGCGGAGGATATCCGCCCTCTGGCGGAGCTGAATCGGGCCAAGGTACTGGAAATCTGCGGGCTGATTCTGGAACTGTGCGGGGAGCCGCTTTGCTTTGAGGAGCTTTTGCAGAAGGTTTTCCAGCATTATCAGTTGACCATGGACTTCAACCAATACGTGCTGGTGGGAAGCACCGTCCGCTCCTACCTCTCCTATCTCCACGACAAGGGGGAGCTGGCGGCGGAGTTTTCCGCGTGCAGGCTTCTTTGGCGCAGAGTCTGAGTTTTTTTCGGTCGGCCTTTGCTGCGCATGGGGAGTTGATTTTTTAAGGCAGCACCGCCATGCTTTACAAACTGTGCGCAAATACAACTGGTATTTGCAATGCTTTTGCGTTGCCCGATAAAAATTGCCGCCGGTCATGACCATTTAGCAGGATAAGGTATTCCCTTAAATATGGCCGGAAGCCCCGCACGCAGACCGACGAGCAGCGCTTGGATACTGAAACGGGCGGCACGGTAACTCCCGTGCCGCCCGCGTGTCCGTTTGTGCAGGGAAGAGCCGGCCGCTTATTTTTTCAGCGGGCAGAGAAGCTCTTCAAAGCTTTTGATATACACGTCACAAAAGCCCCGCATCTCCGCTTCGTCCTTTGCGAAATAGCCGTCGTAAACGCCCACCACCCGCATTTTCGCGGCCCGGGCGCCCTTGCAGGCGGCGATGCTGTCGTCGAACACGGTGCATTCCTGCGGTTCCACGCCGCAGGCTTCGGCGGCGTGAAGCCACACGTCGGGGTCTTTCTTTTCAAGGCCCAGGTCGTGGGCCAGCACAATGCGCTCGAAATACTTATCCAGTTCCAAGTGCCCCAGCGCGGTGCGGCAATGGGCGGGCACGCTGCTGGTGACCACCGCCATCCGCCGCCCCTCCGCCTTGCATTGACGCAGATACGCCCGGACGCCGGGCTTGACGGACACGCGCTCATAGAGACTGCCGGCAAGCTTCATCCACTCCGCGATAATTTCCTCGGGGGACTCGGGGAGATGACAGTGGGCCTTGGTGAAGATAGCCGCCTTGGGCATGATGGTGTGGGCCACGCCCTCGTAAAACGCGTGGGTGTAGGGCAGGCCGCGCCGGGCCAGAAATTCCCGGTCCACATCCTTCCAAATGCTGTTGGAATCGATCAGCGTGCCGTCCATATCAAATAAAAGCATATGCGATCCTTTCTTTTCGGTCAAAGCGGCGAGGCAATTGGGCAGCTCTCCGGCGGGTTTTGCCGCTTCGTCCGGAGAATATTTCGGAGAAGACTTGCCATTTTTTCTTCCTGATGTTAAAATAATCGGGTTTTACGATTCTTTTGGGCGGAGAGGCTCCGCTCTTTCTGGCATAATACGGTATTCTATCATTTTTAAAGGATGGGAGCAAGAGCCATGCAAAAAACCAAATTCATCCGGCAGAACGTTTTTCCGATTCTGGCGGCCTTCATATGGGGAACGGCTTTTGTTGCCCAAAGCGTCAGCACAGATTTTGTGCAGCCCTTCACCTTCAACGCCGCAAGGTTTTCCGTTGCCTTTGTGTTTACGCTGGGACTGGCGGCCCTGTTCCGCGCCCGGCGAAAGCGGGACTTTGGCGAGCAGGCAAAGCCCCGGCCCCATTATCGCCGGGAGCTGCTGCTGAGCGGCCTTTGCTGCGGGGCGGCGCTGACCCTGGGGACCAATCTTCAGCAGAGGGGCCTTGAAACCACCACCTCCGGCAAGGCCGGCTTTATCACGGCGCTGTATATCGTGATTGTTCCCATTTTGGGAATTTTTCTGAAGAAAAAAGTGAGGAAGGAGATATGGGCCAGCGTGGCGCTGGCTGTGGCGGGACTTTACTTCCTGTGCATCCGGGAGGGGTTCTCCGTCTCCGAGGGAGACTTTTTCATGTTCCTGTGCTCCCTCTGCTTCTCCGCCCACATTCTCATGATAGACTATTTTACAGGAAAGGTAGATGGCGTGGAGCTGTCCTGCGCACAATTTTTGGTGGTTTCGGTATTTTCCGCCATAGGGATGCTGGCTGGGGAGCAGCCCTCGTGGGAGGCGCTGCGTCTGTGCGTATGGCCCATTTTGTATGTGGGCATCTTCTCCAGCGGCGTGGCCTATACACTGCAAATTCTGGCCCAGCGGGACTCCAATCCCACGGTGGTGTCGCTGCTGCTGAGTCTGGAGGCCGTCTTCGCCGCGCTGGCGGGTGCTCTGCTTTTGGGCGACCGCATGAGTGGACGGGAGTATTTCGGCTGTGGGCTGATGCTGACGGCGGTGGTGCTGGCGCAGATTCCCTCAAGGGCGGAAAAGGCCTTGTCAGCGGGGGAACCGGATAAAACCGCTGTGTTATCGGCGGAGGAAAATGAACAGACCCCGGCTCGGGAGGATTGACGGATCCGGCAAGATTCCGGAAGGGAAGCCGGGGCTTGCCGCCCAGAAAACCCGCCTTGGAAAAAGAAGAAAAACGGCGCCGCAGGCGGCTTGCTTTACAAGCCGTCGGAGGTGTGATATGATTCCCCCGTTGCAGATTGCGCCCGGAGGGCCTGAAGGAGGATTGTTTTCACCATGAGCAGTCAAAAATCCAAAAAGAACAGGCAGTCCGCCATGGAGCGGGAGGCGGAGATTGCCGCCGCGAAGCTTCTCGGCAAGCAGATTTCAAAGGAAAAAGCGGCGGCGCTGCTGACTGTGACGCTGATTGCCTGCGCTTTGCCCATGATTTTGGGCGCCCGCCTGTGGAACAGCATCCCGGAGCTTGTGCCCAGCGGACTGGTGGGAAGCGGCGGCAAGGACGACTCCATTCCCCGCTGGGTGGTGGCCTTCGGTTTGCCGGGCTTTATGTGCCTGATGAACCTGATTGCCCACGGGCAGCTCATGGCAAATCAAAAGCGCATGACGCTTCCCAAGCCCTATGTACGCTTGGTGGGCAGGTGGGGGTTTCCTCTGATTTCCGTCCTGTTTTGCAGCGGCATGATTTTGCAGTCCTCCGGCGGGGACCTGACGCTGCCGTTTGTAACTCCCTGCATCCTGGGACTGCTGCTGATAATTCTGGGAGGCCACATGTGGGACTGCCCCAGAGACGCGCGGATTGCCCTGCGGTTTTCCTCCACGGAGCACAGCGACGCCGCGTGGCGGGCGGTTCACCTGTTTGCCGCCCGCGTCTGGATGGCGGCGGGGCTGCTGGTCATCGCCGGGGTGATGGTTACCGCTACCTCCACCGTGCTTACCGCCGCGCTGATTGCGGCGGCGCTGCTGGCCCCCGCGATTTATGCGGCGCGGCACGGAAACGCGCATCAATTATAAAAATTTTTAGAAAAGCGCCGTCCGCGGGTACGGCGCTTTTCGGAGTTCTATGACCGGTTCTTGACGGTTATTCCAAAAAAATGTGCATTTTTTCTATATATAGTTTTATTGACGTTAAAAAAAGACAATGGTAGTATGGTATTACCAAACAAGGGAGGCACTGCAATGCAGTTGGAAAAGATTCAATACGCGCCGCCAAAGATTCCGGAGCTTGTGATGAAGGCGCTGGTCGCCGCCATTGACAGCGGTCATATTCGCGTGGGGGAGGAGCTGCCCTCAGAGCGCGACCTGGCGGAGACGCTGGGCGTGGGCCGGGGCTCCCTGCGGGAGTGCTTTGCCATTTTGGAGTTTTTGGGCGCCATTGAGAACCGGGGAAACCGGAAGGTAGTGGTACGGGACGCAGACTATATTCAAAAGGCGATGTCCTTTGTCCGCCTGTCTAACCAGCCGGATATCCGTCAGGATTTCAACGAATTTCGCCGCATCAATGAGGTGGCGATTGTGGAGCTGGCCTGCCAGCGGGCCACGGAGGAGGACATGGCGACCATTCGTGAGGCGGTTTGCAATCTGGACGCCGAACCCGATAACTATATGAACGATGTGGCGTTTCACGACGCGCTGGCCGAGGCCAGCCACAATGTCATGCTGGCGGCCACGATCCATCTTGTGGGCAGCCTGCTTGCGGATGTGCGGCGGCGGTTTTTTGGCTTGCCGGATTATCAGCAGCGCACACAGGATTCCCACCACGCCATTTACGAGGCAGTGAAGGCCCGGAATCCGGAGCTGGCGAAGCGGGAGATGACGCTTCACCTTGGAATTGTGGATGAATTTTTACAAAAATACCCAGAGCGGGATTGATTTAGAAAAAACATTGTGCAATTGAACCAATAAACTGAGGAAAGATTTGGACGGCGTTTGCCCAGTCTGAACTTGACTATGAACAAGCCGAATGGTATGGTGGTCTTGTAACCTGAATGGTAGGACCAACATACCGTTTTACCGTCAGACGGTGATTGGTAGGACCAAATTGCAATAAGGGGTGTGTTGATCATTAGCAGTCTGACAAAATACATGGAGACGGGATCGCAGAATCCCTATTATAATCTGGCGTTTGAGGAGACTGTGCTGGAGCGCAGAAGATCGGGAGATTATCTGCTTTTGTGGCAGAACGACAATACCATTGTCATTGGCCAGAACCAAAATGCCGAGGCGGAGATTAACCGCGCTTTTGTGGAGGAACACGGCATCCGCGTGGTCCGCCGCACCACCGGCGGCGGCGCGGTGTATCACGATCTGGGGAACCTGAACTATTCCTTTATCACCGACGCGGGGAATGCCGAGGAACTGGCCATGGAGCGGTTTACAAAGCCTGTGGTGGCGGCGCTGAAGGGCCTCGGCCTGAATGCGGAGGCCTCTGGCCGGAACGACATTCTGGTGGAGGGGCGCAAGGTGTCCGGCACCGCTCAGCGGCTGCTGAAGGGCCGCATTCTGCACCACGGGACCCTGCTGTTTGACGCGAATCCCGGCATGGTGGCTGGTGCGCTGAATGCGGATCCGGCGAAGTTTCAGTCCAAGGGTGCAAAATCGGTGAAGAGCCGTATCGGGAATATCCGGGAGTTTTTGGCAGAACCTATGGACATGGCGGATTTCTGGAAGTACCTCAAGACCGCTCTGGCAGGCGGCGGCCTCACGGCGGATTCTCTCACGGAAGAGGAGCTGGCCGCTGTGGAGGAACTGAAGCGGACAAAGTATGACACCTGGGGGTGGAATTTCGGACGCTCTCCCAGATACGATTTTACCGACAAGCGCCGGTTTGACGGCGGGACGCTGGAGCCTAGAATCGCGGTTGAGAAGGGCCTGATTACGGAGCTTGTGTTTTACGGAGATTTTCTCTCCGTCAGTCCGCTGGACGAGCTGACGGAAGCGCTGAAGGGCTGCGCCTTCCGGCGCGAGGACGCTGCTGCGGTTTTGGACCGCTTCCCGCTGACAGAGTTATTCGGCGGGATTCACAAAGAGGAAATTCTGGATACGATGTTCCGCGCGGAATAAAAAGGAGGCGGTTCCTTGAAAGCAAAGGAAACGGTTTGCGGAGCGGACTGGTATCGCGAGGCCTATCGGAGGATGGCGCTGATTCGGGCCTTTGAAACGAAGGCCGCCGACTGCTTTACCCGCAGCGAGCTGGCGGGCAATATCCATCTGTATATGGGACAGGAGGCCAGCGGCGTGGGCGCGTGCCTTGCCCTGCGGGCGTCGGACTATATCACCTCTACCCACCGGGGACACGGGCACTGCCTTGCAAAGGGCGCCCGGGCGGACCTTGCCATGGCGGAGCTGTTCGGCAAGGAAACCGGGTACTGCCGGGGCCGGGGCGGGTCCATGCACATCGTGGACGTAAGCCTTGGGATTCTGGGGGCCAACGGCATCGTGGGCGCGGGCATCCCCCTGGCGGCGGGCAGTGCGCTGGCGTCGAAAATTAAGGGCGACGGCGGAGTTACCATGACGTTTTTCGGGGACGGGGCCTCCAATCAGGGGACCTTCCACGAGACGCTGAATATGGCCGCCGTGTGGAAACTGCCCATGGTGTTCCTGCTTGAAAACAACCAATACGGCGTCTCTACGGAGATTCACCGCATTACCAATACCGAGCGTCTTTCCATCCGAGCAGCGGCCTACGGCATTCGCGGCGTCACCGTGGACGGCACGGATGTGGAGACGGTCTTCCATGCCGCCGCCGAAGCGGTGGAACGCGCCCGTTCCGGCGGCGGCCCCTCTCTTGTGGAGACAATGGTTTACCGATATCAGGGCCATTACTGCGGCGATCCCGCCGCGTACCGGCCCAAGGAATATCTGGCGGAAGGGAAGTCAAAGGACCCCCTTAAAAATGCCCGGGAGCGGCTTTTGGCGCTGGGCGCTGAGGAGACGGAGCTTGCGGGCATCGACCAAGGCGTTGCGGAAGAAATTGAACGCGCCTATCAGTTTGCAAAAAATTCTCCCGACCCGGACCCTGCGGCGGTGATTGACAACGTGTATTCCTCCGACAACGAAAGGAGCGTGTTGCGATGAAGCTCACTGTGAGCAAGGCCATCGGCCAGGCGCTTCATGAAGAGATGGCCCGGGATGAAAACGTGATTCTTCTGGGCGAGGACGTGGGCGTCATGGGCAACGTGTTTGCCATCACCGCGGGCTTTCGGGACGAGTTTGGCCCCGACCGGGTGATTGATACGCCCATCAGCGAGTCGGGCTTTACGGGCATCGCCGTGGGCGCGGCCATGCGCGGGCTGCGGCCCGTGGTGGAGTGGATGTACGACGACTTTATTTCCGTGTGTCTCGACCCGGTGATGAATCAGCGGCAAAGCTGCGCTATATGACCGGCGGGCAGGTGAAAGTCCCTGTGGTGTTCCGGGCGCCCATGGGCGCGGGACGGCGCAACGCCGGGCAGCACTCTCAATGTCTGGAGGCGCTGTTCACCCACATTCCCGGATTGAAGGTGGTCTGCCCCTCCACGGCGGCGGACGCCAAGGGCCTGCTGAAGGCCGCCATTCGGGATGACGACCCGGTGGTATTTCTGGAGCACAAGCTGCTCTACGCCAGAAAGGAAGAGATTCCCGACGGCGAGTATGTCATCCCCTTGGGAAAAGCCGATGTCAAGCGCCCGGGAGGGGATGTCACCATCCTCACATGGTCCCGGCAGGTGCTGTTTGCGTTGGAGGCCGCCGAAGCTCTGGCGGCGGAGGGAATCGACGCGGAGGTCTTGGACCTTCGGACGCTGGTTCCCCTGGACTGGGAGGCGGTTCGCGCCTCCGTGTGCAAAACCCACAACGCAGTGGTTGTGGAGGAGGGCGTGAAGCGCGGCGGGGTGGGCGCGGAGCTGTCCGCGCAGATTACGGAGGAGCTGTTCGACGAGCTGGATTCCCCCGTGGGCCGCGTGGCGGGGATGAACGTTGTCTCTCCGTTTTCCCCCGTGCTGGAGGATGCGCAGTTTCCCCATCCCGAGGATATCGTGGCGGTTGTGAAAAAGACGCTGGGCCGCTGAGGGAGGGCGCGTATGGCTGAGAAAACAAGGCTCCGCGCGTCTCCGTATGCCCGAAAAGGGGCGCGGGAACTGGGCGTGGCGCTGGAAGCGATTACGGGCACCGGCCCCGACGGACGGATTGTCCGGCGGGACGTGGAGGCTGCTGCAAGGTCGGCGGTAAAGCCCCCGGCAGGGACTTTCACAGAATCGGCTGCGGGCTATTACGCCACGGCGGACGTGAGGGAGCTGTTGGCTGCGCTGAACACGCTGGGCGGTGCGCTGACCTTTCCCATGTTTGCGGAGCGGGCGACTGCCCGATTGGGAGTACCCCTTCGCCCGGTGGAAAGCGGCGTGGAGGGGGCGATGCCCGCGCTGAACTCCGGCGAGAGCGCCGTTTTGGCGGTGGGGGATGTGGCGGCGGACGAAACCGTGCGCATCCACTTGACCTATGCCCCCGAGACGCTGAGCGACGGGGCGGCGGCGGACCTTCTGCGCGCCATGAAGCGCTTTTTGGAGAATCCGCTGACTATGCTGCTATAACGAAAAAAGGAACGCGCCTTGCGCGTTCCCGAGGCTTATGAAAAGCGCTCCCGCTGAAGCGGATTGAGAAACAGCCGCACATCCTCTGCCGGGACCTGCTCCGCGGCCCTGAGGGCCGCGCGGCGGTAGGCGTAAATATCGTCTTGCTCAAAGGGAAGGTGATAGACTGCCAGATGCCGGGGGCGGATGAACTGCTCAATAAACCGCCGTCCCTTGCTCAGCGTAATCCAGGTAAAGTTCAGAAGCGCCAGGTCCACCGGCCCGGTTTCCAGCAGGAATTTACGCAGGATGGGGCTGGCCACGGCGCAGTCTCCGGCAATCAGAATCCGAAAGCCCTGGTGGTCTAAAACACAGCCGTAATGCGCCACGGCGGCGTATTCCTTCCCCTCGTGGGGCAGGTGGGCGAACTGGACGGACAGCTCCGGAAGAACCAGCCTTTCCCGGGGCTGGGAGAGCAGAAGCTGGCGCTCAAACTGCGGCTCCGGCAGAATCACCTCCGCAAGGGGCCAGCGTTCCATCGCCTGCCCCAGCAGGCGGCGGGAAAAGTGGTCCGGATGGCAGTGGGTGCAAAAAATCAGATTGGGCTGCTGAAAGTCCGGATGGGCCGTCACGGCGGATTGAAGCGCGGGGGAGAGGGCGGAAAAACCGGAGACGGGCTCCTCGTGCACAGCGTCCACCCAAAGACGGACGCCGCCCAGACGCAGGGCAACCCCGGCGTTGGCACTGAATGTGATCTGGCGCAACGGCATGGCGCAGGACTCCTTTGCAGCAAAGCGTTGAATTGGCCTTTCCGATTTCACGGACAAGGCCGACCTTGAGTATAGCACGACGGCGAAAAAAAGCCAATAAAATTCCGTGTCTTTTCATAAACGGCGCGGTTTATGATAAATGCCCTTTTTACTCTGCGAGAAAGATGGAATACTGAACGGGACGGTTGCTTTTTAATACTTGCATGGTTGTGTGTCTTTGATAAATTTGTCCACATTTGCAGAAACTAAAATTTTCTGTGGAGCGGGACCCGACGGAGGAGAACTTTTGCGCCGCCGCCCGAGCGCATGGCCGGTGCTTTGAAGGCGGCGGGAGAAGTCTCGGAAGGAAGGACTGCGGTATTAACAGGAGGGATTAATTGAATGAATGTCTACAAAAAAATCATGGATGTCGTCGCCACGGTTGAGAAGCTGGTTCTCTGCGTGGGCCTGGCGTTCATCACGGTTATCACCTTTGCTAACGTGGTGGTCCGGAAAATGACGGACAGCCAGTTTGCCTGGACCGAGGAAATGGTCATCAACCTGTTTGTTCTTCTGGTCATGCTGGGCTGTGCGCTCTGCGCCAGAGATGGGAGCTTGATCAGCCTCTCCCTGATTTTTGATTTGCTGAAAAACCGGGGCAAAAAAATCTTTGTCTCCATTATCACGGTGGCAAACATCGCGTTTTACCTGGTGCTGATGAAGACCGGATTCGACAAGGTTGCGGTTCAGTTGGCCAATGGAAAGCGAACCTTTTCTTTGGGCTGGCCCGAGTGGGTATTCACTATTTTCCTGCCCATCGGCTGCGTGTTTTTGATTCTGCACACCATAGAGTTCTTTGTCGACGTAATGAACAACAACGCCGCCTGTGTGAAAACCGGGGATGAGGGAGGAAACGTCTGATGATCAACCTGATTTT
>JAEWML010000257.1 GCA_023393155.1 Bacillota bacterium | reverse complement strand
CCCAAGTCGTCTACCACCGGAATAAAATTCTGGTTCAGGGCCAGAGAAAGCAGGTGGTCGATGGAGGCGGTGATGGGGACGGCTGTATAAGTATTGTCCCGGAGAAGGTCCTGCACAAACAGCTTTTCCGCCGTCTTTTTGGTAAAAACTCCGTCCTGCGCGTCCTCCGCGTCCAGCAGCCGCCAGAGGAAATCGCCCTCGCTGACGGTGCCGATATAGGTTCCGTCTCGTGCGATGACGGGAATGGCGGAGTAGCCATGCCGCCGCATTTTTTCCAGACCCTGACGAAACGTGAAATCGTCATACAGATAGGACACGCTGTTTTTTGGCGTCAGGAAATAAGCGATGTTCACACGCATACCTCTCTTCATTTTTTATTCTGGCAACGGTGTGCCGGAATCTGTAAGTTTACTATAACCGATTTTTACCTGGGAATGATGAACAAATTTTTAAATTGCATTGCCCGGGAAAAGAAACTTTACAAGGGCCAAAAGCTGTGATAAAATGTGATAAATGCAACAAAAATAAAAAAGGAGGCACTCTCATGCTGTCAAGAGAGGAACTGGAGGGGAGTCCGATTTTTGAGGGTATCAGCTACGAGAGCTATCTTGCCATGCTTAGCTGCTTTCAGGCGGCGCAAAAGAGCTATCGCCCGGAGGAGGTGGCCTACGATTTCAGCCGCGCCGGGGAGCAGGTGGGGATTTTGGAGCGGGGGGAGGCGTCCCTCATCCGCATTGACGAGGACGGAGTTTCAACGGTTTTGGAAAATCTCACCGCCGGAAATGTGTTTGGCCGCAGTCTTGCCTTTTCTGGGGATGTGAGCGACAGTCTGGAGGTGGTGTGCCGGACGGCCTGCGACGTGCTGTACATTGACTTTCCCCACATATTAAAGCGGTGCGAGAAAGCCTGCGAGCACCACAGCCTGCTGGTGCGAAACATGCTGAGACTGATTACCGAAAAGGCCCAGACGCTGGCGGGGCGGGTGGACGTGCTCTCCCGCCGCTCCATCCGGGATAAGCTCCTGTGCTACTTCCGCCAGCAGGCCGAGCGGGAGGGGAGCGACACCTTCACCCTGCCCTTTTCCCTGAGCATGCTGGCGGATTATATTGCCACGGACCGCAGCGCCATGATGCGGGAGCTGAAGCATCTCAGGCAGGAGAAGCTTATCCGGGCGGAGGGACGGGAGATCACCCTGCTGTGCTGAGAAGCGGGCATGAAGCGGCGGAGCAAGGGGCTTGGGCGGTCGAAAGACCGCGGAAAAGCGCATGCCCGTCTGATATCTACAAATGGCACAAAAATTTAGTTAATAATTTGATGAAAAAGTCGGGGAATTGATTTGACGCACTGTAGCCCTTGTGCTAACATAAAAGCAGTGTGTAATCCAGGCGAGCAGCAATATGAGGAAAGAAGGAAAACTATGTTTCGAATCGTGAGAAAAGAGGCGCTCAAGCCCACTGTTGTGCTGTTTGAGGTTGAAGCCCCCATGATCGCAAAGAAGGCCCAGCCCGGCCAGTTCATCATCCTTCGGGTGGATGAGAACGGCGAGCGCGTCCCCCTGACGATCCATGACTACGACCGCGAGAAGGGCACTGTCAGCATCATTGTCCAAATCGTGGGTGCCACGACGGAGAAGCTGAACCGTCTGAACGAGGGCGACTGTTTGCAGGACTTTGTCGGCCCTCTGGGCAAGGCCACCGAGACGGAGGGAAAGAAGAAGGTCTGCGTGGTGGGCGGCGGCGTGGGCTGCGCCATCGCGTATCCCGTGCTGAAAAAGTTCCACGACGACGGGGCGGAGGTCCACGCGGTCATCGGCTTTAAAAACGCGGATCTGGTGATTCTGGAGGACAAGTTCAAGGCCGCCTCCTCCGTCCTGGAAATCTGCACCGATGACGGGTCCTACGGACGGAAGGGTTTGGTCACCGACGCGCTGAAAGAGCTGATCGAAGCCGGGAACCAGTACGACGAGATTTTTGCCATCGGCCCTATGATTATGATGAAATTCGTCTCCAAGACCACCGAACCTTACGGTATCCCCACCACCGTGTCTATGAGTCCCATCATGATCGACGGGACGGGCATGTGCGGCGGCTGCCGCCTGAGCGTTGGCGGCGAGACGAAGTTTGCCTGCGTGGACGGCCCCGATTTCGACGGGCATAAGGTTGACTGGGATCTGGCGGTGAAGCGGAGCCGGATGTACAGTGACTTTGAGAAGCACAAGCATGAGGAAACCTGCAATCTGTTCAGCAAGGAGGCCGAGTGATATGCCTAATATGTCGTTGAAGAAAAACCCCATGCCCGCGCAGGACCCCAATGTCCGCAACAAGAACTATGAAGAGGTCACGCTGGGATATACCGAGGAGATGGCGCTGGACGAAGCGCTGCGCTGCCTTAACTGCAAGAACAAGCCTTGTGTGGCCGGTTGCCCTGTAATGATACATATTCCCGAGTTTATCGCCGAGGTTGCCAAGGGCAACTTTGAGGAGGCGTATCAGATCATTGCCCAGACCAGCTCCCTGCCCGCCGTGTGCGGCCGGGTCTGCCCGCAGGAGAGCCAATGCGAGAAATACTGCGTCCGCGGCATTAAGGGCGAGCCGGTGGGCATCGGCCGACTGGAGCGCTTTGTTGCCGACTGGCACAACAACAACGCCTGTGACGCGCCCCCCAAGCCTGCGTCCAACGGGCACAAGGTGGCCGTGATCGGCTCCGGCCCCGCGGGCCTCACCTGTGCGGGCGATCTTGCCAAGAAGGGCTATGACGTCACCGTGTTTGAGGCGCTGCATCTGGCGGGCGGCGTTCTGGTATACGGCATTCCCGAGTTCCGTCTGCCCAAGGCCATTGTCCAGAAGGAAGTGGACGGGCTGAAGGCGCTGGGCGTCACCGTTGCCACAGACACCGTGGTGGGCCGCACCATCTCCATCGATGAGCTGATGGAGGAGGAGGGCTTCGAGGCCGTGTTCATCGGCTCCGGCGCGGGCCTGCCCATGTTTATGAGCATTCCGGGCATCAACTATAAGGGCGTGTTCTCCGCCAACGAGTTTTTGACCCGCATCAACCTAATGAAGGCCTATCTGCCCGACTCCGACACGCCCATCATTCACCCCAAAAAGGTGGCGGTGGTTGGCGGCGGCAACGTTGCCATGGATGCGGCCCGCTGCTCCAAGCGGCTGGGGGCCGAGGTTCATATCGTTTACCGCCGTGGCATGGAGGAGCTTCCCGCCCGTCACGAGGAGGTGGAGCATGCCGAGGAAGAGGGCGTCATCTTCAACACCCTCAACAACCCCGTTGAGATTTTGGCGGACGAGGACGACAACGTCCGCGCCATCCGCTGCATCAAGATGGAGTTGGGCGAGCCGGACGCTTCCGGCCGCCGCAGCCCCGTGGAGGTTCCCGGCAGCGAGTTTGACATGGAGGTGGACTGCGTCATCATGGCGCTGGGCACCAGCCCCAACCCCCTGATTAAGAGCACCACCGAGGGGCTGGAGGTCAACCGAAAGGGCTGCATCGTGGTGAACGAGGACGGCCTTACCTCCCGCTCGGGCGTTTACGCCGGAGGCGACGCCGTCACCGGCGCGGCCACGGTGATTCTGGCCATGGGTGCGGGCAAAACCGCCGCCAAGGCCATCGACGAGCAGCTAAGCAAGGCATAATACGGCGCTTCGGCGTGAAAACGCCCGCGGGGAAATTTCCCTGCGGGCGTTTTATATCCGCTTTCCGCCAGCCGAAGAAAGATATAAAAAGGCTTTGCGCAGACATAAAAGGGATTGGAAAATTTTCATAACATGCCTGCCAATATTGCAAAATTTAACTATCCAATTTTGTGAAAACAGATAGTTTTGTATAAACTGTCCGTAAAATATTGACATGGGCTTTTGAAATGATATAATTGCTACAAAGTTCTTTGGCGGGATGATGTGATAAATGGAAGACATGGAGACGCTGTATATCATCGGTGAATCACGGACCAACAGTGACAATGCCATCACAAAAATGTTCGGCTCTTTTTACATGGCTTTAGAGATGGAAGCTGAAAGCGGAAAAATTGTAGATTTTAGCTGTACCCACTCTCTGGAGCTGACGGAGACATTTCTGCGGCGCGTTTTTGTGGGACGGTCCCTGCTGCGGGAATATGACCAACTGGAAAACGAGGTGTCCCGCCGATACCACGGCTCCTCCGCCAAGGCGGTGCTCGCCGCCATGAAGGATGCGGAAAAACGGTATCGGGCCGCGGTGGGAAAGAGCGAATCCACCGGAGGGTAAACCGCCCGGGGCGAATAAGTTCATAAACTGCTTTCCCTTGTGTGATATATCTTCCAATATATCAATCAGCAAGGGGAAACCCAGTGAAGATCAGAGAATTTCTCTGGTCCTCGCTGGGTTTTTGTGTTTTTTTGGATCAAGAGCAAAAGGCCCGCATATGCATTGGGCGCGGGCGAAAGAAACCGAAAGGAGCGCGAAATGGAACTGAAGGAGCTTGTGGAGCGGCGGAGAGAGCCGCTGCTGAAAACGCTTGGGGAGAGCATCCGCATCCCCAGCGTGCGGGAGGAGGATGAAAGCGGCTATCCCTATGGCGCAAACATTCAAAGGTCGCTGGAGTTTATGCTGGAGACCGGAAAGAATCTGGGACTTCGGGTGGGCAGCATGGACAATCAGGTGGGCTGGTGCGAGTTGGGCGAGGCGGAGGAAATGGTGGCCGTTCTGGGCCATCTGGACGTGGTTCCCGCCGGAGAGGGCTGGCACGGCGATCCGTTTTCCGGCGAGGTCCGGGACGGAAAGGTCTTCGGGCGGGGGTCCATGGACGACAAGGGTCCCACCGTGGCGGCCCTCTATGCGCTGGGCGCGCTGAAGGAATCGGGGCTGCCCCTGCGTCGGCGGGTAAGGCTTTTGATGGGCACCAATGAGGAAACCGGCTCCGCCGACATGAAATACTATCTGGCCCACGGGGGCGAAAAGCCTGTGATGGGCTTCACGCCGGACGGGGAATACCCGGTCATCAACGGGGAAAAAGGCATCGTGAATGTGACCTTCCGGCGCGGACTGCGCCAGTCCGGCCCGGTGCGGCTTATCAAAATTGCGGGCGGCGACGCGCCCAACGTGGTTCCCGCCTCCGCCTTTGCGGAGCTGGAATGCTCCGACGAGCTGGCGAAGCAAATTGTCAGCCGGCTGCCGGAGAAGGTGGAATGCGTCCCTGTTCCCGGCGGCGTGCGGATGGAAGCCCGGGGCGTGAGTGCCCACGGCAGCACCCCGGAACAGGGAGAAAACGCCATCGGTCGTCTGCTGCTGGCCCTGAACGGTTTGCCGCTGGAGGGAGAGCTTGCCGGGGCAGTCCGCTTTCTGGCGGAGAAAATCGGCATGGAAACCGACGGAAAATCTCTGGGACTTGCGCTGGAGGATGAGATGTCCGGTGCGCTGACGTTCAATCTGGGGGTAATGGCAGGGGACGAGAACGGCCTGACCTGCCGGGTGAACTACCGTTACCCCGTGACAAAGTCTCTTGGAGACTGTGGCCCAAAATTTCAGGCCGAGCTAAAAGCGGCAGGCTTTCAGGTGGAGGAGCAGACCCATAAGGAGAGCCTGTATGTCCCGCCGGAGAGCGAGCTGGTGACCACCCTCATGCGGGTCTACCAGGAAGAGACGGGCCTGAACAACCCGCCCAAGAGCATCGGCGGGGGGACCTATGCCAAGGCCATGCCCAACGTGGTGGCCTTCGGCCCCGTTTTCCCGGGAGACGAGGTGAGAGAGCACAAGCCGGATGAATTTATGGAGGTGGACCGGCTGATGCAAAACGCGCAGATCATCGCGCGGGCGATGTATGAGCTTGCGAAATAAAACAGGAGGAGGAAGAATATGAAAATTACAGAGGTCCGGCTGGGACATATCTCCGTTCCCCTGCGGGTTCCGTTTAAAACGGCGCTGCGGCAGGTGAACAGCGTGGAGGACGTTATTGTGGAGGTCCACACGGACACGGGCGCGGTGGGCTATGGCGAGGCGCCCCCCACCGGCGTCATCACTGGCGACACCACCGGGGCGATCATCGGCGCATTGAAGGACCACATCATCAAAACGGTGGTGGGCCGGGACGTGGACGAGTTTGAGGATTTGATGACTGCCCTGAACGGCTGTATTCTCAAGAACACCAGCGCCAAGGCGGCCATGGACATGGCCCTGTGGGATTTGTACGGCCAGCTTTACAAGGTCCCGGTTTACAAGCTGATGGGCGGCGCACGGAAGAACATCATCACCGACATCACCATCAGCGTCAACGACCCGGAGGAAATGGCCCGCGACGCGCGAAACGCCATCGAAAGGGGCTATGACTGCCTGAAGGTGAAGGTGGGCGCAAACCCGGCGCTGGACGTGGCCCGGCTGGCCGCCGTGCGGCAGGCGGCGGGGAGCGATGTGTGCATCCGCATCGACGCGAACCAGGCCTGGTCCCCCAAACAGGCGGTCACGCTGCTGAACCAGATGCAGGAAAAGGGGCTGGACATTGAATTTGTGGAGCAGCCGGTAAAGGCCCACGACTTCGAGGGCCTGAAATACGTCACCGAGCGGAGCTATGTCCCGGTGCTGGCGGACGAGAGCGTCTTTTCCCCCGAGGACGCCGTGAAAATCATGCAGATGGGCGCGGCGGATTTGGTGAATATCAAGCTGATGAAGTGCGGCGGATTGTGGAACGCGCTGAAAATTGCCTCCGCCGCCGAGGTTTATGGCGTGGAGTGCATGATCGGCTGTATGCTGGAGGCTAAGGTCAGCGTCAACGCGGCGGTGCATCTGGCCTGCGGAAAGAAAATCATCACCAAGGTGGACCTGGACGGCCCCGTCCTGTGCAGCGAGGACCCCGTGGAGGGGGGCGCGGTGTTTAACGAGAAGGACATCACCGTGTCCGACGCGCCGGGCCTCGGCGTGACGGGCATCCGGGGCATCACGTATTTGGACTGAGAAAATCCGGCGGGGCGAGGCCGCCCCGGCGACGAGCAACGGAAGGGGGCGGGAAGCTGGGAAATGGGGCGCCGCGTGCGCCGAATCGCGCGTACGGGCGGTATGGGAACCGCAAAACCGGCAATCTGAAATAAAAAGGGAGAGAACAACATGTTTACGATTACCAACGGCTTTACTTACATTGCGTTTCTGATGTTCCTGGCCGGCGGACTGCTGGCACTGGAAAAGTACGCCAAGTGGAAGATTTTCAACTGGGTTCCCCCGCTGGTGTGGATTTACGTGCTGAACATGGTGTTTTGCACCATGGGCCTGTATGCCTCGGAGGAGTGCTCAGCCGCATACAGCGGGCTGAAAAACAACCTGCTCTACTCAATGATTTTCGTGATGCTGCTGCGCTGCGACTTCCGAAAGCTTGCAAAGCTGGGTGGGCGGATGGTGGCCATTTTCCTCGGCTGCTCCGTGACCATTGCCGCAGGCTTCATCATTGGTTACCCCATTTTCAAGGGGATGCTGGGGGCGGATACCTGGGCAGCCACCGCCGCGCTGTACGCCTCCTGGGTGGGCGGCTCGGCCAACATGGCCGCCATGCAGGACGCGCTTCCCGTGGACCCCGGCGCGTATAGCTGCGCTCTGGCGCTGGATACGGTGTGCTATTCCGTGTGGATTGCCCTGCTCCTCTTCATGGTGAGGTATTCCAAAAAGTGGGACAATTCCGTAAAGGCCGATACCTCCAAGCTCTCCGCCGTGGCCGATGCCGCCAATGCCGAGGTTGCCAAGGAGAAGAAGCAGGCAAAGTCCGCCGACTGGATTTGGCTGATCGGCCTTGCGCTGTTCGTCTCCGCCATGTCTCAGAAAATCGGTCTGCTGATGAATACCGGCTTCAAGGCCGTGGGCTTGAGCATGTTCGACAAGGGCACCTGCACCACCGTGTTTGTAACCGTGCTGGGCCTTGCGTGCGCCATGACCCCCATCGGAAAGCTGCCCGCGGTGGAGGAGCTGTCCAACATCCTGCTGTATGCGGTGGTGTCTCTGCTGGCGACGCAGGCGCCCCTCAACGACCTGCTCTCCGCGCCTATGTGGGTGGTTTACGGCGTGTTTATCCTCATCATTCATGTGGCGCTTATGTATTTTCTGTCCAAGGTGTTCCACTGGGATTTGTGCATGGTGTCCACAGCGTCGGTGGCCAATATCGGAGGCAGCGCCTCTTCGCCGATTATTGCGGTGGCCTATCATGAGTCCTACGCGGGCATCGGCGTTTTGATGGGCGTGCTGGGCGCGGCCATCGGAAACTTCGCCGGGCTTGCCATGGGCGCGATTCTCAAGCTGATGGCATAAACTAAGAAACGAACAGACAGGCGCCCGGCCACCCCGTTTTCGGGGAGGCCGGGCGCCGGGAAAAGGAGGAAGCATGGGCTTCAACGACAACTTCAGATACCTTCACATTGGCCTGCCGGAGGATGTTCTGCGCCTGAAAAGCTTTGGGGAGTTTGCCGGGGCGGACCGCGCCGCCCTGCGGTATTTAAACGTGCCCAATACGCCGGAGCCGCTGAAGCGCTGCCTGACTGCCCAGCGGGAGATGATGGCCCGCCTTCCGGCGGATTATCCTCTTACCCGGGAGGAAGCTGTCGCTCTGGCCCAATCCGCCGCTCCGGATTTTACGGCGGAGGAGTTTGACGCGCTGACGGAGGCGGGGCGGATTGACTGGATTTATATACAAGGCGTTCCTCATTACTTTGACCGCTTTTTTGACTCTTTGTGCAAAACCGACGCGTCCTATGCCGCCCGGGCGGGAGCTTCCCAACTGGGCGCAGACGGCTCCGGCGCCGCACGGGAGGACGGCGAGTCCCGGCTGGACCGCGTGGCGCGCCTGTTGGCGGAAAAGGGGGAGCTATCTGCCCGCATCCGGTGCCGCGCGTCCCTGCGGCTGAAAGAGGGGACGTTCCGAGAGGGAGAGCGGGTCCGGGCATACCTGCCCCTGCCCTGCGCGTGCGACGCGCAGAGCGAACTCCGTATCGAGCGAATTTCCCCGGAGCCTGCCCATATTTCCCCGGAGGATGCGCCCCAGCGGGTGGCGTTTTGGGAGGAGCGCATGGAGGAAAACCATCCCTTTGAGGTGGAATTTTCCTATGTGCGCACGGCCCGGTATGCGGATTTAACCAGCCCGGGGAAAAGCGGGGGAGAGTCTGCCTACCCTCCGGAGGAGTTTTTGGCGGAGGAGCCGCCCCATCTTCTGTTTACCCCGTATCTCCGCGTTCTGGCGGCGGAGCTGACGAAGGGCGTGGAGGAGCCGCTGGAAAAAGCCCGAAGGCTTTACGATTTTGTGACGCTGAATGTGAAATACACCTATGTCCGGGCCTATTTCGGCCTTGAAAATATTGCGGAGAACTGCGCGAGAAACCTCGTGGGAGACTGCGGCGTGATGGCGCTGCTGTTTATCACGCTTTGCCGCTGCGCGGGCGTTCCGGCCCGGTGGGAAAGCGGATGGAAGGCGGAGCCGGGCTTTTGCGGCGCACACGACTGGGCGCGGTTTTACATCGCGCCCCACGGCTGGCTGTATGCAGACCCCTCCTTCGGGGCGGGCGCCGTGCGGGAGGGAAACGAGGCTCGCCGCCGGTTTTATTTCGGCAATCTGGATAGTTACCGGATGACCGCTAACACGGCGTTTCAGGCTGCATTTGACGTGCCCCAGGACCACTGGCGGGCCGATCCCTACGACAATCAGGTGGGGGAGATGGAGCTGGAGGACAGGGGACTGCGGTATGAGGAGTTTGAGCGGACGAAGGAAGTCCTTGAATTTACGGAGCTGTGACGCGGCCTAAAGCCACGCTGCGGCAAGAGGAGGAGGCCGCGATGCGGCCTCCTCCTCATTATAAATATGTTATGCCTCCTCTGAGACATCCTCAACAAGAGCATCCCGGGGCGTTTGCAGCGGGAGTTCCTGCTCCTCTTGAGACGGCTGGGCGGCCTTGCGCCGCTGGGCCAGAATGACCCCGGCGGTAATCAAAACCGCTCCCCCCAGCGCCGCCGGGGAGATGGGCTCTTTCAGCGTCAGCCCTGCTATGACGATAGTGACAAAGGGAATGAGATACAGGCAGTTGTTGGTGGCAACCACGCCCAGCAGCGTAAAGGCCTTGCCCCACAGCACATAGCACAGAGCGCTGCCGATCAGCCCCAGAAATAGAACATCGAACAAGGGCAACGGCCCGGACAGCGGAGCAAGAGAGAACGCTCCGCCGGGAATCGCCATGGGAACGGCGGTGATCAGGCCCCAGAGCATGGTTCGCCGGGTGACTAGAATGGGGTCCAGCTTCGGAGGCATTTTGCGCAGCATCACGGAGTACGTTGCCCAGCAGCAGGCGGACAGCAGGGCGAGAATGTCTCCCTTGGGGCTGACCCGGAGGACAAACGCCCCGTTGAACACCACCAGCACCACGCCGGAAAAGGCCACGAGAAAGCCCAAAAGCGTATTTCGGTGCAGTTTTTCGTCGGTGGCAAAGTGGGCGATGACGGCGGTAATGATCGGGGCGGCGGACACAATAATGCTGACGTTGGCCGCCGTGGTGTGAAGCAGCGCGGTGTTCTCCGTGAGAAAGTAAATCGAACAGCCCGCGATTCCCAAAGCGGCAAAGCGCAGCTCCGTTTTCCAGGGCAGCAGTAGGGGCCGGGGCCGGATGATCCAAAGGGCGATGTAGGCCAGGATAAACCGCATCAGCATAATGCGGGCAGGGGTGTAAAAGACGAGAAGCTGCTTGCTGGCGATGAAGGTGGCCCCCCAAACCAGCACGGTGAACAGGGCCAACGCATAGCCCAGCATAGTCTGCTTTGACGGTTTCATAGGTTCCTCCCGCGCGCGTCGCACACAATATAGTATTTATCACGATACCACGTTGCGCTTAAAACCGCAAGAGCTTGTTTTGCCGGAGGAGATTTGGCGGCGCAGCCCTTTCAGAAAAATGAGCTTTGCGTACAAAATGCAGAGGCCGTCGGGGGGCAACGCCCGCTCCCCGACGGCCTCCGGAAAAATCAGCGCTGGTTCTGCTGCTGATTCTTCTGCTGGTTCCGCTGATTCTCCTGCTGATGCTTCTGCTGCTGATTCTGCTGGTTCTGCTGATTCTGCTGATTCTGCTGATTCTGCTGATTCTGCTTCTGCTGCTGATTCTGCTGATTGTTCTCACGGTTCTGTGCCATACTGCACACCTCCCTTCGCTTCGCTGAGTACGAGAAATAGTCTCCCGCTTTTATCGAAATTTATGTATGCCTGCTGCCGAGGCAATAAAATTTTTTAAAAAACACGTTGGTGGTTGACAAATGAGTCCGACACTGATAGAATAAACAGGCAAAATAAAGTGAGCCGGGTGCATCCGCTCCACCTC
>JAEWML010000249.1 GCA_023393155.1 Bacillota bacterium | reverse complement strand
TTCGCAGGCCGAAACCGCGCGGAGCTTATCCTCCAGCCAGAGCCTTGCCAGCACCCCCGCGGCTTTGGGGTTGCGGGCATAAACCGGGGAGTGGATTTTCACGCCCGCCGGAATGCCCAGAAAAACTGTCTCCTCCCGCGCGGCCTGATACACGTCGCGGGCGGTGCCGTCCCCCCCGGCGAACAGGATGAGATCTGTCCCCCGCTCCTGCAGCCACGCCGCAAGCGCCCGGGTGGTGCCGCCGGAGGTGCGCTCCGCGGGAATGCCGTCCGCCGGAACGCAGTCAAACCCCAGCCCCCGCGCAAGCTCTCCGCCAAGGGGGCCCATTCCGGTGAAGACCGTGATCCGCTCCCGCAGGGGCAGCAGCTCGGCAAGCGCCGCCCGCGCGCGGTTCTCCGCCTGAGGGATCGCGCCGCGCCGCAGCGCCTCCTCCACGCAGCCGTCCGAACCCTTCAGCCCGACGCTGCCCCCCACTCCCGCCACCGGATTGATAATCAAGCCCAAGCGCTTTCGTTCCATAGGTTCCTCCTTGCTGTAAGCCGCAGAGAGAGGCAGCCGTCGACGGACGGCCCCCCTCCCCGCATTCCCGCCGCCCGGAAGGGCGCGGCACCTCATGAAAAAGCGGCGATTACCGGTACTTCCGCAGATAGACCTTCCAGCTGGTCGCCCACTTTTCCGGGTCGTCCATCACGGATTCGTCCACCTGGTGGGTAGTACTGCTGTGGGGCGCGGATTTGACATATTCGGGATTATCGTAGCACTCCTGGAATATGTGGCGCAGGGTGTTTACATACTCGTCGATGTCTTCCTTGGACGGGGTTTCCGTCGGCTCCAGCGTAATCGGCTCCGGCAGGAAGAAGGGGTGATGGGAGGTCCAGTAGTGCATTCCGAAGTCCATCATCCGGCGCTGGATATCGGTGGTGGAAACGCCGGTATCCTGATAGATTTTCTCCATCGAATAGCGGCACTGCTCCACACGCTGGTTTTTCCCGTCGATGTAATAGGCGCTGATTCCCGGAATCTCCAGCATTTTCTTAAACAGGTAGTTGTTGTTCAACACCGCGGTCTTTGTGACCTGATAGAGCCCGTTGGGGCCCATGGAGCGAATCCAGCAATAGGTTTTGAACACCACGGGGGCCACGCCGTAAAACGAGCGGATCTTGTGCAGCCCGTACTCCTTGTTTTCAAAGGAATTGTCAAAGAAGTATTTCCCGTTGTCGCAGTTCACCAGCGGCGCGGGCAAAAATTCCTCCAGTCCGGCGCGCACGCCGGTGGCGCCGCAGGCGGGGCCGCCGCAGCCGTGGGGCGTGGAAAAGGTCTTGTGCAGGTTGAAGTGACACATGTCAAACCCGGTCTCTTTGGCCCGAACCACGCCCAGAACGGCGTTGCCGTTGGCCTGGTCGTAGCAGCAAAGCGCGCCCATCTCGTGGGCATACTTCACAAACTCGGCAATGTGGCGGTTGTAAAGGCCGGTATCCTCCGGATTGGCCTGAATAAAGCCGGCGGTCTTATGTGTGCAGGCGGCCTTAAACGCCTCCAGATCGGGAATACCCGTCTCGGGGTTGGGCTGGAGATATATGATTTTATAACCCCGCAGCGCGGGGGCCGCCGCGTCGGAGGGGTGCGAGTAGATGGTGGTGATAAATTCGTCCCGCTCCGTCTCTCCCCTGCTGACCATATAGGCCTTGACGATGGAGGCCATGGTGAACAGCCCCTGAGAGCCGCCGCCGGGCTGGAAGGTAAACCGGCTCATGCCGGAAATCTCCCGCAGGTATCGCTCCGTCGCGTAGAAAATCTCCAGAATACCCTGAACCGTCTCCACATCCTGAAGCGGATGTAAATCCATAATCTCCCGGGCCAGCTGCTCGTTCACCTTTGGGCTGTATTTCATAGTGCAGGTGCCTTGCCCGATCTCAATGTTCACGTCCGCGCCGAGCGTCTCCTGAGAAAGCCGCATGTAATGGCGCAGCACGCGGCTCTGAGACAGCTCCGGCAGGTTTACAGAATCCTTGCGCCGCAGGGATGCGGGAAGAACCGATACCCCGTCGCCCACTTTTTCCGCCACCTTGCGTTCGGCCCTGGGGGCCAAAACGCCGCGCTCACCGGGTTTGCTCAGCTCATAGATAATGGGCTCGTCCCACTTCGCCTCGTGAAAGCCGGTTCGAACCTTGGCAGACCGGTCAATCCGTTTCATTGTGCTCATCGTTTCCCCTCCTTATCTGACGATTTCCGTCAGCGCCGCGGCAAGACAATCCAAATCCCCGCAGGTATGGATCTCCGTCACGCAGTACAGCGCGGACTGGCCAAAGGCCGGAAACTCGGCGCTGATATCTTTTCCGCCGAAAATTCCCTTGCTCAAAAGCGCCCGGTTGATCTCAGCCACGGTCTTTCCGGTTTTCGAGAAGTCCACCAGAAATTCCTTCATGTACAGGCCTCCCAAGGCGTTTGCCGCCACATTGGGGATTTCGTTGAGCTTTGAAACGGCGTATTGGGCGTTTTGCATCATGGTCTGCCCCACATCCTCCATGCCCCGCGGCCCCATGGTCGCCAGATACACCCCGGCGGTGATTCCCCAAAGGGCGGTCTGGGTTCCCACGTATTCCTTCGCCTTTTCCCGCAGGTGTCCGAAGGACGTGCGGTCGTAGGCCACGTCTCCGAAGCCGTATTCCCCCTCCTGAGAGGTGGGGCCGATGCCGAACAGGCGGGAGGGGAACTCCATCACGAGGCGCTCCTCGTCCCGGGTGGCCATAAAGCCGGACTGCCCGCCGCCGAAGTTCATATGGATGCCCAGCGGCTGAAGGTCGCCGCAGACGATGTCCGCACCGTAGTCGGCCGGCGGGGCCATCACGCCCAGCGTAATGGGATCGACGCCCACCAGGCTCAGCGCGCCAGCCGCGTGGGCCATGTCGGAAATCCGCCGGGCGTTGACCTCCAGCGCCCCCAGGTAGTTGGGATTTTCAAAATACACACCGGCGGCCTGCTCGCTGAGCTTCTCCTCCAAGTCCGTCAGATCCATCAGGCCCTGCTTGTCGCAGGCGACCTGCACAAGCTCCACGTCGGGGTCGCAGTAATTGCGCATAATCCGCAGCTTGTCGGGGTCCAGAATAGACGGCACCAGCACCTGGCGGCGGCCCGTGTAGCGCTGGGCCATCCTGGCAGTGGTCGCCGCGGCCTGGGCCCAGTCCATGGTGGGGACGTTCACCACGTCCATACCCACCAGCTCCGCCACCATACTGGCGTATTCAAACAGGGACTGGAAGCGGCCCAGCTCGTTATAGGGCTCGCCGCCGTAAGCCGTCAGGAACTCTCCCCGGGAGTTGATTTCGTCGCACAGGGCCGGGACATCGTGCTGCCAGCAGCCCGCACCCAGGAAATTGAGATAATCCTTGCAGGTGGTATTCTTTTTCATAAGACCCTCTACATGCCGCCGGAGCGCGTACTCGGAGTCAAACGCCTCAGGAATATCCATCTCCCGGTGAAGCCGAATTTCCTCCGGGATGTCCCGGTGCAGCTCGTCCAGGGAGGACATGCCCAGCTCTTTGAGCATCTCCGCCTGAATTTGCGGATCCGAGTTGGGGATGTAGGGATGGTTCGGAAAACCTCTCATATCGGTTGCTTCTCCCTTCCAATCAAATCAGGCGATGCCGCCGCCGTCCACCACCAGCGCCGCGCCGGTCACCCAGCTCGCAAGCCCGGAGCACAGGAACAAAACGCCGTTGGCAATGTCTTCTGGCTGGCCGATGCGCGCCAGAGGCCGGTCGCAGCCGCAGGTCTTCAGGAAGCCCTCCTCGTCCCCCTCGCACTTGATCGCCCCGATTTGCCGTCCTTCACTGAGCATCATGGCGGTGACGGTGTCGCCGGGATTGATGGAGTTGACACGGATGTTGTCCTTACCGTAGTCAATGGCCATGGCGCGGGTGACGTTGACGATGCCGCCCTTTACGGCACAGTAGGCCGCCGCAAGGTCTCCGCCCTTCAGTCCCCAGCCCGATCCGGTGTTGACGATGGAGCCGCCGCCCAGCTTCCGCATTTCGGGAATCACATACTTGCTCATAAGGAACAGTCCCTTCAGGCCCACGTCCAGAACGAAGTCCCACTCCTTTTCGGAGAGGTCGGCGATGGCTTTGCGGACGGTGACGCCGGCATTGTTGTGCAAGATGTCAATGCGTCCGAATTTCTCCACAATTGCCTTGACAGTGGCGGCGACGCTCTCCTCGCTGGTCACGTCGCATTTGAAAAACGCTGCCTGCCGGCCCGCATCGCGAATTTCCTGGGCCTGCGCCTCCGCTTTGTCGCTGACATCCACAATCGCCACCGCCGCGCCGTATGCGGACAAAAGCTGCGCCACGCCCAGGCCGATGCCGGAACCGCCTCCGGTAATCACGGCGACCTTTCCGGTCAGATTCAGGGGATCCTTTTTCTGAAGCATGATCAATTCCTCCTAATAAATTTCATATGAAGACAGACTATCGAACCGTTTCGACTAAAATATAGCAAATAGCATGCCAACTGTGGATCTTGCGTCCAAACTGCGCTGATTTTAAAATTCAACAGCGACAACCGGCGCGGCAATTGGAAAATGCCAAAGCGCCCTTCCGCGGGGGGGCGGCAGTTTCAGATATCCGGCAGAATTGACAGATCAATGACACGGAATGTCAATACTGCCATCTGCCGGAAAGCCCGGGCTCCGGAGACTCCTACGGAGCCCCCCGCGCTTTTCAGATCCCGCACCCGCCGGATTTTCAGGCCAATCCAGGCCTTTGCGCCAGGCGCGGCCCAATTCACTCTCGGCCTTGCAAAATTGTTGTCGCCGCTATTTGTCGTCGCCATATTGTCATTTTGTCAATATGGGTTTATACTCAACATCAAATAAAGTCGCGGAGGGGGATTTTTTTGGAAAGCCTGCAACAGCTTTGTCAACCCATCGAGCGCATGATCCACAGCATCGGAATTGCCTTAAAGGTTGAGGTGGCGGTCTTTGACAACGAAGCGCATCTTGTGTGCGGCACGCCCGTCTACTTGAAAAAGAAGGGGCGGGCGGTACACGCTCCCTCCATTCAGGAGGTTCTGCATTACGGCAGCGTGGTGGTGAACGCCCCGGGAGAGATGCCATCCTGCCTCGGCTGCCGCTTCCGTGACAAATGCCCCGCCACGATGGAGCTGCTGGCCTGCATCAAGGCGGACGGCGCCGTGACGGGGGTGGTCGCCATCACCTCCTTCACCAAGGAGGGCTTTAACCGCATCAGTGGCAACACGGATTCCTACATGGAGACCATCAGCGAGATCGCGGTGATGCTGGGCAACTTTATCTGCGGCAAAACCAGCCAGGTCACCTCCGTTCACACTGACGACACCGTCCGCGCCGTGATGGAGATGTCCGCCCATCCCATGCTCCTCACTGATTCCAACGGCGTGATCACCCAGTACAATCAGATTGCCATGACCTCCCTGAACTTTTGCAGACTGGCAAACAGCTCCCTGTGGCACATCGTGCCGGAGGATATGGCAAAAAAGGCGCTTCGCGGAGTGGAATTCCTAAACAAAGAGTTCGTGAAAGACGGCTATCGCGCCAAATTTTCATGCCTTCCCGTGCTTCGGGACGATCGGGTGACGGCGGTGGCTGTGCGGTTGACGGATGGACGTTACGGCGATGGAAACGAGACCTACAGCACCGAGCACATCATCGGCTCAACGCCCCAGACCCGCGGCCTGCACAAGCTGATCAAGAAAATGGCGGACAGCTCTTCCCCGGTTCTTATCACCGGGGAAACAGGAACCGGAAAGGACCTGGTAGCCCGCGCCATCCACGAGCAGAGCGAGCGGCGGCAGTATCCCTTCGTAGCAGTGAACTGTTCCGGCATTCCGGAGTCCCTTTTCGAAAGCGAGCTGTTCGGCTATGGCGAGGGCTCGTTCACAGGGGCAAAAAAGGGCGGCAAAATTGGCAAAATTGAGATAGCGCAGGGCGGAACGCTGTTTTTGGACGAGCTGGGCGAAATGCCCCTGTCCATGCAGCCAAAGCTGCTGCGGGTTCTCCAGGAATACGAGCTGGAACGGGTGGGCTCCACGGAGAAAATCCCGCTGAATATCCGCGTCATCGCGGCGACAAACTGCGACCTGGAGGAGATGATGCAGCAGGGCAAGTTCCGCAAGGATTTGTTTTACCGCATCGGCGTGATCAATCTGGAGTTGCCTCCCCTGCGGGAGCGCCAGGACGACATTCTGCCCATCGCCATGAACTACCTGAAAAAGCTGAAGCTGAATCTTAACACCCCTGTGGAGCGGTTCTCTCCGGAGGCGGCGGATTTTTTACTTCACTATTCCTGGCCGGGAAACATCCGGGACCTGCAAAATGTGGTGGAGTACGTGGCAAACCTCTGCGAACACAGCGAGGCGTCCGTCCGCGACCTCCCTTCCCGGCTGCTGGTGCAAAAACCGGCGCGGCTCGCGCCAAAGCCCGCAGACAAGGCAGGGAGGGGTCAAAATGAGAACGAGCAGATTCAAAAGCTCCTGGATCAGTACGGACAGACCATGGACGGAAAAAAGCGCATTGCTGATGAGCTTCACATCAGCCTGCGCACCTTGTACCGCAAACTGAATAAATATAACGCGCAATGAGCATTTCCGGAAAAGGCCGTTTCAGGTCTGGCTTGATCGGGTCTGAAACGGCTTTTTTCCATGGGAAAGCGCGTCTGTTATTTCACCGCTTTTATCATGCTGTCCGCATAATTCGGGTCGATGTTGTATTTTTTGAGATAATACTTATGCAGCACCGTCGCAAGCAGGAACAAGGTCACTAGCCCGGCGGCGAGCAGAATCAGCGGGTTGCATCTGGTGAAGCCGAAGATGGTATACAGCACGAGAATCACCCCGCCTACGGTTATGGCATAGGGGAGCTGGGTGCTCACATGGTCGATGTGGTCCGCCCCCGAGAAGATGGAGGCCATCACCGTGGTATCGGACACGGGAGAGGAGTGGTCGCCAAAAATAGCGCCGGACAGAACCGCGCCGGACATGGCAACCGCCATGTTGACGTCGCCGGTGAGCTGATAGCCCATGGAGATTGCTAGCGGTGTCATGATCGCCATGGTGCCCCAGGAGGTGCCGGTGGCAAACGCGATCAGGATGGAGAGCAAAAACACCAGCGGAGGCAGCACGCCAATGGGAACGTTATCGCCGATCAGCTCCACCACGAAGGCGGCCAGGCCCAGCTCCTTTGTAATAGAGCCCAGCGACCACGCCATGACCAGGATTGCCCCCGTGAGAACCATGAGCTTGAAGCCGTCCACGATGGTGGACATTGTTTCGGCGAAGTTCATGATCTTCGTGGTCAGCGCCAGAATGATACCGGTGGCCGCCATGACGAAAGCTCCCCACAGCAGCGCGGAGCTGGCGTCGCAATTTTCCAGCACGGCCATCACTCCCTCGGACAGGTATTCGCGGCCCGTCCATACGATGCCGCTTAAAATGG
>JAEWML010000156.1 GCA_023393155.1 Bacillota bacterium | reverse complement strand
CATATAAACGACGGCGGGATGTGCAGTGCACATCCCGCCGCTTCTATTTTCGGATACCTTTGCGGTTCCCGCGCTCATTTCAGCCCCGCGAGAATTCCGTTCTCCCCATCCAGAGGGCCGGTCAGTTCGTTCAGGCACAGTCCGCCTCCGCCGAAAAACGACAAAAGCTGCCGCCGCGCCTGGGCGGAGCGGGCGTCGTTATACCAGACCACCACCCGCTGTCCGGAATTCGTATAGCTGAGATAGGGCGCGGCGTACCGGCCGGACCAGTAGCTCGTGACGCCGGAGGTGGACAGCAGGGCGGAAAGCTCCGCCGCGGACACATCCCCTTCGGTCCGTTCCCCCTGCCACTTGGATCCGGACACGGTCAGCAAAAGCATCCGCTTTTCCGCCGGGACGGCGCCCGCCACGGCTTCCATCGCGTAATAGACCTCCTCCAGCGGTTCTCTTGGGGTGGTGGGCAACCCGGAAATTACCTGATAATAGGGCGCGATTCGCAAAATAATCTTGTCTGTAACAGCCGCCAGCGCGGCAAAGTCATAGCCGTTGTATGACGTGCCTCCCTGCCGGACGGGCGCTTCCGCCGCCACGAAGAAAAGCTTGTCCTTCCCCAAGGCCGTTCGCAGGGCAGTCGCCAGCGCCGTGAGAGCCGCCCTGTCCGTGCCCGTCAGCTTTGAGATGTCCAGCAGCACACCGCCCCAGCCGCCGTCAGCGGCCGCTGCTGCAATTTCCTTTGCCAGCGCCGCGGGGTCCGCCTCGGCAAGACCGGAGCCAGAGCCGGAAACCTGAAGCAGCATGCGCCTGTCCCCCGCCGCCGACCGAATGGCGGAAACCGTCTCCTCAGAAACGTCGGAAACCAGTTGAAGCGCACCGTTGTAGACCAGCTTCATCGAGGGAACCGCCACGGTTCCAACACCCTCAAGACTTAGCTTCTCCGCAGAGCGGGCAACGCCTACGATCTCCGGCGCGGGGGCATGCAGCTTGTCGTAAACCCGCATCAGCACGGCGGCGGCCTGTTCCCGGGTAACAGGCTTATCCGGCAGAAATTCGCCCCGGGTGTTCCCCGTCATAATGCCAAGGTCACTGGCCAGAATCAGATAGCCCAGACTGAAGGTCACGTCGGTGAAGGGAGATTTTCGCTCTCCCGCAAGGCCCGCCAAGGTCCCATAGCCCAGCGAGCGCACCAGCATCACCGCCATCTCCGCCCGGGTAATGGCGTCGCCGGGACGGAAATTCTCCTCCTGCTGCGTCACCGCCCCCCGTACAAACACGGTTTCCACCGCACCGTAATACCATTTGGAGGGGTCTCGGTTGTCGGCAAAGGACCCGGCGGCGGGAGAAACCGTCTCCCACTCAAGCAGGCGGCACAGCACCGCGGCAAACGCCGCCCGGGTCATGGACCCTCCCATGCCGAACGTTCCGTCGCTCCGTCCGTTCAAAAGCCCCTTTTCCGCCGCCCGGGCAATTGGCTCCGCCGCCCAGTGCGTTTTAGGCACATCGGAAAATTTGGGGGCCGCCGCCGCGCTCACCGGCAGCGCATACAAAAGGCACAGGCAGCTAAGGCCCGCCGCAACCAGCCGTTTCAGGTATTTCAGCAAACAATCATCTCCTTTTCAAAGCGCTTCATAAAATAATCTGCCGGGCCGCGGCCCAGGCTGCGTAAAATCTTCCAGCATTATAACCCCGGTCATTTTAGCAGAATCCGGCCCGCCCGTCAAATTTACCGCCAAAGGTTAGAATTTTCTTTACGTTTCCGTGGAACTTTGATATAATAGTGGAGTTATTTTGGAAAATAGCACAACTGTGCCGCAAAATTTGTCGGAAGGGGGGCTGCCGTGATGAAATTTGAAAAGTGGAACATCGGAGCGCCCTCCCCGGGCGCGGTGGAAGCGCTGCGTCAGGCGGGATATCCCGCGCTGCTGGCCTCTGTGCTGGCGGGCCGGGGCGTCTCCTCCGCGGAGGAGGCCGCCAAGCGGCTGGAGTGCGACGGCGCGCTGACTCTCTCTCCCTTTGCCATGGCGGACATGGATAAGGCCGTGGAGCGCATTCGCCGCGCCATTGCGGACGGGGAAACGGTGGCTGTCTTTGGCGACTACGACGTGGACGGCATTACCTCCACCGTGCTGCTGCTGGACTATCTCAAAAACTGCGGCGTTCCCTGTCTGCGGTATATTCCCCGGCGCATTGAGGACGGCTACGGCCTGAGCCGGGAGGCCATTCAATCCCTTCGGGAGCAGGGGGCCACGCTGATGGTGACGGTGGACTGCGGCGTCACCGGGGCGGAGGAGGTGGACTTTGCCGCCTCCCTGGGGCTGGACGTGGTGGTCACCGACCACCACGAGTGCAAGGGCCCCCTGCCCAAGGCTGCCGCCGTGGTGGCCCCTCACCGGCCCGACTGTCCTTATCCCTTCAAGCATCTTGCGGGCGTGGGCGTGGCGCTGAAGCTGGTGCTGGCTCTGGGCGGCTCCGGCAACGAGGAGCGGCTGTTCTGCCGATACTGCACCCTTGCCGCCATCGGCACCATTGCCGACGTGATGCGGATGGAGGGGGAGAACCGGGTGATCGTCCAGCGGGGCCTTGCCGCCCTGCCGAGAACGGATTTTGTGGGCATTCACGCCCTTTTAAAAGAAGCGGGGCTGGACGGAAAGCCCGTCACCTCCGTGCAGATCGGCTTTTCTCTGGCGCCCCGCATCAACGCGGCGGGGCGCATGGGGGCGGCGGATTTGGCTGCCGACCTGCTGGAAACCGAGGACCCCGCCCGCGCCGAAGAGCTGGCCCGGGCGCTTTGCGATTTGAACCGGGAACGTCAGGCGGTGGAGCAGGACATCTGCGCCGACGCGCTGCGCCAGATTGAGTCCCTGCCGGATTCCCAGCGCTCCGCGCTGGTTCTGGAC
>JAEWML010000140.1 GCA_023393155.1 Bacillota bacterium | reverse complement strand
TATATAAATTGTTGTAGGTCTTGGTCACGTTTGCTTCATCCTTTTTAAAAAGCTGTGATTACCAGGCGTCCTGGCCCTTTTCGTTGGGCAAAACCAGCTCCAGCGAGCGGATAGCGCACTCAATCATGGAGTCCTCCGGCTCGTTGGTGGTGAAATTCTGCATCCACATGCCCGGAGCGGTCAGGGCCTTGGCAAGGCCGGAGCTGCTGCGTCCCACCCAGCGGTTGAACTCATAGGTGATGCCCACCACCAGCGGCAGCAGCAGCAGATGCACCAGCGTGCGCAGCCACACATTGGTGATCGGCCAGATGCCGAACACCGCGGAGGAGATGAGAATGGACACAAAAATCACCACAAATAGAAAGCTTGTGCCGCAGCGGGGGTGGTGCTTGGGCTGAATGCGGACGTTTTCCACCGTCAAAGGCAAGCCCGCTTCGTAGCAGAAGATGGTTTTGTGCTCCGCGCCGTGATACTGAAACACCCGGTATATGTCCTTCATTTTTGAGCAGCCAATCAGGTAAATTATAAAAATAATGATTTTTAAAACGCCTTCCACCACATTGCGCCCCCACAGGGGGAAGCCGGGGAAAAAGTGAAGAATCCCTCCGGTGATAAACGTGGGCAGCACCAGAAACAGCAGAAGCGACATTCCAACGCCCACCACGGTGGCCACGGTCACCAACAGTCCCTCCAACTTTTTGCTGGACAGGTGCTTTTCCAGCCACAGATCAAATTTGGACGGCTTTGCCGCCTCGTCCTCCGGGTAAAAGTCCGCGGAGTACATCAGGGCCTTCACGCCCTTGACCATGGAGTCCAAAAAGTTCACGGTGCCCCGTACCAGCGGCCAGCCCAAAAACGGGTGCCGCTCCTTGATGAGGTGGAGCTCCTCCACCTTTTCCACCAGATTTCCCTCGTGGTCCCGCACGACAATGGCCTGCTTTTCAGGCCCGCGCATCAAAATGCCCTCGATCAAAGCCTGTCCGCCGATGCTGGTGCGGAAGGCGCAGGAGTTGTTTTCTGCCATGTGTGGTCCTTTCTAGTTACTTAGAATAACACAAGATTCATAAAAATGCAACGTTTGTTCTACAATATTTTTGCCACCCGCGAAATCCGGCGGCAAAGACGCCCACGCGCCCGCCGCAAAAGGCGGCGGACGGCAAGGACGGGTTTTTCAGTTTCCGATTGGCAGGGAGATTGTCACCACCGTGCCGCCGCCCTGCGCGTTGGCAATGTCGAACTTTCCGCTGTGCAGGGTGACGATTTCGTTGCACACCGCAAGGCCAATGCCGCTGCCCCGGGCCTTGGAGGAGCCCTTGTAAAATTTCTGCTTCACATAGGGCAGCTCCGCCTCCGGAATGCCGGGGCCGAAGTCCCGCACCCGGACCACCTCGTATTCGTTTTCAAGAGCCACGGAGGCGGCGATCCGTTTGCCGGAGCCGCCGTGCTTGGCGGCGTTGTCCAGCACGTTGCAAAACACCTGCTTCAGCCGTTCCGGGTCTGCGGAGATAGGGGGGAGGTCCTCGCCGTCGGAATCGTAGTCCAGCTCGATGTCCTCCTGGCGGAACAGCTCCCGATAGGTAAAAATCGCGTCCTCAAACTCGCTGCGAAGGTCCACATCCGCCTCCACCCGCAGGGTAAAGCGCCCGTCCTCCATCTTGGAAAACTCCAAAAGCTCCTCCACCATGGTGCTCAGCCGACGGGCCTCCCGCAAAATAATGCGGATGCCCTTGCGAAGCTGCGCCGGGTCGCCGGAGGAATCTGCCAGAATCGTCTCACCCCAGCCGTTGATGGCGGTGAGGGGGGTGCGCAGCTCGTGGGACACGGAGGAGATAAACTCCGTTTTCATTTTTTCGTTTCGTCCGATTTTCAGCGACATGTCGTTGATATTATTCACCAGCTCGCCCAGCTCGTCGGTATACCGGTTTTCAATCTGAAGCCCGTAGCCCCCGGCGGAAATCCGCTTCGCCGCGTCGGACACCACCGCCACAGGCTCCACCACCCGGTTGATGAACAGGAGATTTGAAACCACCACCATGGCCATGCAGACCGCCGCAATTAAAAACACCGCCAGCACGGATAAAAGCACCTGCCGGTCCACGTCCCGCAGCGCCGTCACCAGCCGCAGCACGCCCACCACCCGGCTGTTGAACATCAGCGGGTAGGAGACGGAGAGAATGCGCTCCCCCGTGGCGGGGTCCTCGCCCTGAAACACGGCCTTTTCCCCGGTGGAAACCGCCTCGGGAATGTCGGCCGTTCTGGGGGAGGTTCCCACGGTAAGTCCATAGCTGGAGGCCTGAATGCGTCCGCTGGGGCTGATAAACTGCAATTCAATGCGGTCCTTGTCCTCAAAGGAGTCGGTGGAGTACACCGCCATCTGATAATACTCGGCGTAGCTGTTCATAAAATAGCTGTTAAAGGAGTCCGCCGCTTCCTGCGCCCGAATCTCCAGGCCACGCTGCATCCCGCCGTAATAATAGCTGGCGACGCCGGCGGAAAACAGCGTCACAATCAGCACCAGCAGGGCCAGCACCGGCATAATGGTGTTGAGAATCCACCGCTGGCGCAGTCCGCCGATGTGCAGATATTTTTTTCGCGTGCGTTCGCCTGTATTCGGCATGGTTCTTCGTCCTCTTTTTTCGTTTTATCCGCTTCGCCGCGTCACAGGCCCCACTTGTAGCCGTAGCCCCAGATGGTGGTGATAAACGCGGGGTTAGCCACGTCGTCCTCAATTTTCAGACGGAGCCGCCGGATGTTCACATCCACGATTTTCAGCTCCGCGAAATAGTCCCGGCCCCAGACAGTGTCCAAAATTTCCTCCCGGCTCAGGGCCTTTCCGGGATTCTCCATAAACATTTTTACAATGGAATACTCCACCTGCGTCAGCTTAATGCGCTTGCCGTTTTTCTCCAGTGTACGGTTCCGGGTGTTCAGCAAAAAGGGCGGCTGGTTCAGCTCCCCCGCAGGGGCGGGGTCCTCGCCTCCCGCCCTGCGAAACAGGGCGTCCACCCGGGCGGTAAGCTCGGCGGGGGAGAATGGTTTTGTCACATAATCGTCCGCCCCGGTCATCAGGCCCGTCACCTTGTCCATCTCCTGCGTGCGGGCGGTGAGCATGATGATGCCGATTTTCGTGTTGGTGGCGCGAATCCGGCGGCAGACCTCAAACCCGTCGATTCCCGGCAGCATAATGTCCAGCAGCGCCACGGTCACGTCCGGGTTTTCCCGCAGCCGCTCCAGCGCCTCCTCGCCCGTTTCCGCCTCAATGGCGTCGTAGCCCGCCCGGCGCAGATTGATGACGATGAAATCGCGGATGCTGGACTCGTCCTCCAGTACCAGAACTTTTTTCATGAGTGCTCCGTCCTTTCCCGGTGTTCTCAGTTGTCTCCCGCCAGCCACTCTCCGGTGATCAGGCTGAATGCGGTGCGCAGTTCGTCCTCCGTCATGCTCAGTGGCCAGGCGTTGTTGGCCTCCGGCATCAGCTCCGCCGAGTAGACCGTTTCGGCCCGGCGGCTGAGAATAAACCGCCCGCCCCGCACGGCCTTAATCTCCCGGCTGCTTCCGGTGACGGCGCTGATTTTCAAAAATTCCCGCGTCCCGGTATCGTCGCGGTAAGAGAAGGTCACGGTGGCCTCCTCGGGGCCGGAGTCCCGCCGGACCGTCACCTGATTCAGCCAGCTCTCGGGCAGGACCAGATACCAGCCGTCCTCCACGTCGTGGTAGGTGGACGCAACCCGGGTGGAGGCGCCCGAACTGTCATAGCCCCGCCACTCGATGCGGTAATAGCCCTGCCCGCCCTCGGACATGGCGATCAGCGCCGGAACCGGCGCCTCGGTGGTTTTGTCGCCGTTGATGTCCGTGGGGTAGAGGGAGAGGAACCGGGCGATCTCGGTGGACATGCCGGTGATGTCGGAGAGCACGATGTTGTCCAGCTCTCCGTCCCGGTCCACCAGAATATCGGTGACTGCGGTGGTGGAATCAGACACGCCCACCACAAACAGCGCCGGCGTCCCGTCCTGCAAGGCGCCGGACACCACCCGGCCCAGATTGCTCAGCTCCGCCATGGTGACGGATATTTTGCAGGAGGATTTCAGCGCCATGGTTCCATCCTGCCATACATACCGCTCGGCAACGCCCATGCCCTCCGTGTCCGCCCGGAAGGCCACCAGTTCGCTGCGGCCGTCCGCGTCCAAATCGGTCAGGACGTATTTGACATAGGTGGTGCGCAGCAGCTCCTCGGGTTGCTGGCCGCGCAGGGTGTAAATGGTCAACGCCTGCATCTCGGAGGCGGTCTTCCAGCCCACCGCCAGCTCCGTGTAGCCGTCTCCGTCAAAATCGCTGTATACGATGCTGAAGAT
>JAEWML010000164.1 GCA_023393155.1 Bacillota bacterium | reverse complement strand
GGGATACGCCGGAGCAGAGGTTCAAATTGGAGTCCGCGCAGTGGACGGCGGTGACCCCCGCCTCCCGCATGGCCCGCCGCTCCCGCTCATCGGAAAAAACGCAGTGGGCCATCACGGTGCGCTCGTTCCAAAGGCCGAATTTGGCATAGGTCTGCCAGTACTGTCCGCAGTCCGGATGCAATCGGCATACCCACGCCTGCTCCGCTTGATTCTCCGAAAGGTGAGACTGCACGGGCAGGTTCCGCTCCGCCGCCAGCTTCCCCAGAAAGGCCATCAGCTCGTCGGTGCAGGAGGGGGTAAACCGGGGCGTGAGAATCGGTTTCATATGGGCAAATTGCTCGCACTCGTCCAGCCAGCGAAGGGTTTCCCTCATGGATTCCTCCGTGGTTTCCTGCAAGTTTTCGCCGCCGTTGCGGTCCATGTTCACCTTGCCCACATAGCCGGTAACGCCGGCCTTTTCCAGCTCCTCCATCAAAATCAGCGTGGCTTTCCGATGGAGAGAGGAAAACATGCACACCCGGGTGGTCCCGTTTCGGATCAGCTCCAGTGCCAGCGCACGGTACTGCTCCCGGGCGTAATGTTCATCGGCAAAGCGGGCCTCTGTGGGGAAGGTATAGGCATTCAGCCATTCCAGCAAGGGCAAATCCATGCCGGTGCCCAGCATGGGGTACTGGGGTCCGTGGAGATGAAGGTCCGTAAAGGACTGGGTAATCAGGCAGTCTCCAAAATCCTCCACAGGTGCGCCGGCGTACCGCTCCGGCAACTCGTCGAACACGCCGGTAAGCACGCCGCCCTCCAGCACAAGATAGCCGGGGGCGTGAACCTCCAGCTTGCCAAGGGATGGAGCGGAGACAAGGACGCCTTTTACAATCGAGGTCATAAAATCGCTTCCTTTCCAAAAAGTCCGGCAGAACGAAAAGAGCGCCCGTCTGCACTCCCGCGCAGCGGACACTCATAGCAGAGCCTTTCGGCGGCTCCGTAGAAACTTTCGCACCGTTTCCAGCGAAATTATATGAGCCTTTTCAGTTTTCCTGCCCCAATGTGTAGGAACAGCTTCACAATAGCACAGTTTTTTCCGGATTGCAAGCCCCGTCACACCTGCTCCCTGTCCCGTCCCCGTCCCGCTTATACTGTGCCTACGGGCGACGTCCCGCCTGGCGGAAAGGCGGGACAATTTGCGCACAATCCGGTTCCAGACCTACGGCAGCGCACATACGCCTTGAAAGGTGGGTACCATTACATGGTTCAGCCACTTTTATGGGCGGCGGCGGGAACGGGGTTTACCTTTGCCATGACCTCGCTGGGCGCCGCCACGGTCTTCTTTCGTGACATACCAAATGACAAAATTCAGCGGGTACTGCTGGGCTTCGCCGCTGGCGTAATGACGGCCGCGTCGGTGTGGAGCCTGCTGCTGCCGGCCATCGACCAGGCGGGGGCATGGAACATCCCTGGCTGGATTCCGGCGGCGGGAGTTCGTCCCCTGATGCCGTGGCTTTTAAGCTTTGCGGCGGAAGCGATGCTGTATGCGGTGGTTGAGGAACTGGTCCCCCAGGCCCATAGCCGCGCCGGAAGCTGCGGCTTTGTGGTGGGCTTTCTCATCATGACGGTGCTGGACGTGGCGCTGGGGTAAGCCGAGCGCAAGGCGGACGCGGGAAAATTCCCCGCGTCCGCCTATCTTTTATCCCCTTATTTTTCCCGCGCCGGTTCCAGCGGAAGGCCCGCGAGATACCGCCGCACCATATCCAGCCCGGTGTTCGCCGCCAGCGCGCGGATGCGCGCCCGCTGCCGCCGCCCCAGCGTGAGCTTTCGGCAAAAGGTCCCCTCCGGCGTGCGCAGCCCCAGATATACAAGCCCCACGGGGTTGCCCCGCTCGTCCGCGTCCGGACCCGCCACGCCGGTGACGGAAATTCCCAGCTCCGCGCCGGTGACGGCGCAGACGCCCTCCGCCATGGCCCGGGCCACAGGCTCGGACACCGCGCCAAATTCGTCCAGCAGCGCCCACGGCACACCCAGAACGTCCGCTTTCACGGAGGTCCAATAGGACACCACTCCGCCCCGGTACACGGCGGATACTCCCGGCAGCTCCGTTATCCGCTGGGCAAGCAGTCCGCCGGTGCAGGACTCTGCCGTGGCCAAGCTCAGCCCCCGCTCCTGCAAAAGCTTTTTGCAAGCCTCCTCCAACGAGGAGACGTCCACCCCGTAAACCACGTCTCCAAGGGCTTCCTTCACCTCGTCCACCACGGGAGCAAGCATCGCCTCCGCCTCAGCGCGGGTTTTTGCCTTGGCCGTCACCCGCAGGCACATTTCAGCGGGCTTTGCATAGGTGGCAAGGCTGGGGTTCTTCATCCGGGACATTTTATTCCGCAGAAGCTGGTCCACGGCGGACTCTCCCATGCCAAAGCACAGAATATCGCGGGAGAGAATGATTTCATCGGACAGTCCCCGCAAATACGGCTCCACATGGCGGTGAAGCATGGCTTCACATTCCTCGGGAGGCCCGGGCAGCATCAGCACATGGACGCCGCCCTCGTAAAAAGCGCAGCCAGGCGCGGTGCCCACGGGATTGTCAAACACCGTGCAGCCCTCCGGCAGCTCCGCCTGACGCAGGTTGTTCTCCGGCATGGGAACGCGGAACACGGTTTCGTAAAGCCCGCGAAGCTCTTCGGCGATATCCGCCCGGAACGTCAGCCTGCGCTCAAAGGCCCGGCAGACAATTTCCTTGGTGAGATCGTCATAGGTCGGCCCCAGACCGCCCACGGTGATGAGGACGTCCGCCCGTTTTCGGGCGATGTCCAGCGCTTCTTCCAGCCGCCCGGGATTATCCCCCACCACGGTATGCCAGAACACGTTGACGCCAAAGACCGATAGGCTCCGTGAAAGCATTTGGGCATTGGTATTTGCGATGCTGCCAAGAAGCAGCTCCGTTCCCACGGCCAGAATTTCAGCGGAAAGCATCATCACTCAGAGCCCTTCTTTTCGAATTTTTCGTCTGTGTGCCGCGCTTTAAAATAGTCAAGCAGCTTGATGTCTCCTGCAAGAACGCTCAGCCCGGCGGCCACGAGATAGAGCGTTTTAAAGCCGTTTCGCCATGCCAGCGTCAGACAGATCCCCCCCGCCGCAAAAGACCCCACGGCGGAAATCAAATTCGTTTTCGCGCATTTCAAGGTTTCACACGGATTCTTTCCCGGCCCGCCATGGCCTCGCTCATCAGTCCCTCAATGTCCAGCGCCGCTTCCGCCGCCCGGACCTCTTCCAGATTGGGCCGGGTGCTGGGATGGCGGGGAGTGAACACGGTGCAGCAGTCTTCATAGGGGAGAATCGAGGTTTCATAACAGCCGATGAACCGGGAAAGGCGGATAATCTCCACCTTATCCATGCCGATGAGGGGCCGCAGGACGGGCAGCGTCGTCACATCCTCCGTCACCCCAAGGGCGGGCAGAGTCTGGCTTGCCACCTGTCCCAAAGATTCGCCGGTAATCAGCGCCCCGGCGTGAACGCTCCGGGCAACCTTTTCGGAAAGGCGCATCATAAACCGGCGCATGATGAGGGTGAAATACTCCTCGGGGCAGTGCTTGCGAATTTCCTCCTGAATTTTGGTAAAGGGGACGATGTGAACCGTCAGCCGACCGCACCACACCGTCAGAAGCCTTGCCAGCTCCAGCACCTTGTCCTGCGCCTGCTGGGAGGTATAGGGCGGAGAGACAAAGTGGACCATTTCCAACTGCACGCCCCGGCGGGCCATCATCCACGAGGACACCGGCGAGTCAATTCCGCCGGACAGAAGGCTCACCGCCGTGCCGCCCATGCCGATGGGCAGGCCCCCCGCGCCTGGGGCGGCGGGCGCGTGGACATAAGCAGCCTTTTCCCGAATCTCTACATGCACCGTCAGATCCGGCTTGTGAACGTCCACGGCCATATTTGGGAACCGCTCCCCCAGAAGACCGCCCACGGCCTGAGAAATCTGGATGGAATTCAGGTGGAACAGCTTGTCCGCCCGCTTGGACTCCACCTTGAAGGTCCGCGCCGCTGCAAATTCCTCTTTCAGATACGCCGCCGCCGTTTCAAAGATGGCGTCCACGTCCTTTTCGCAGGGAACGGCCCGGGCCACATTCACCACGCCGAACACCTGACAACAGGCGGTCAGCGCCTCCGCCATGTCGCAGTCCTCTCCCCGGGGCTCCACGTAAATGGTGCTCTGGCGCAAATACACGTTGAAGCTGCCGCAGCGGCGCAGGCGGCGGCTGACATTGCCCACCAGCTTGTCTTCAAAGGTCCGGCGGTTCAGCCCCTTCAGGACCACCTCGCCCAGCTTCAGCAGGAAAATTTCCCGCGTGTCTTGGTTTGTCATAAAACCCTCCGATTGGTTGAATTGAAATATTCGGGCAAAGCCCTGATAAAAAACACTTTTCACCACAGTCTGCGGTTTGACAGGGCCTCGCCTGTCTCGGGATGGCAGACGGTATTCCGGCGGCGGTATTCCCGCTCTGCCAAAGGACGCTCAGCCCTTTAAAATCTCCGTGTTGCGGTACTGCACGGCCTCGGCCAGATGGGGCGCTTCGATGCGCTCCGCTCCTTCCAAATCCGCGATGGTGCGGGCCACCCGCAGCACCCGGTCGTGGGACCGGGCGGTGAGGCCCATCCGCTCAAAGGCAGACTTCATCAGCCTGTCCCCCGCCGCGTCCAGCCCGCAGAAAGCGGCCAGCATGGAGGGCGGAAGCTGGGCGTTGCACTTCACGTCCGTCCCGGCAAAGCGGGCAAGCTGAACCGCCCGCGCCGCCAAAACCCGCTCTCTCACGGCGGCGGAATCCTCTGGTACACTTTTGCGCCGCAGGGCTTCGTATTCAACCGACGGCACGTTGATGTGCAAATCAATACGGTCAAGCAGCGGGCCGGAAATTTTCTCCACGTACCGCTCCACGTCCCGTCGGGAGCAGGTACATTTTCCGGAAGGATGCCCCTTCCAGCCGCAGCGGCAGGGGTTCATGGCGCAGATCAACTGAAATCCGGCGGGCAGGCGCAAAGTTCCCCCCGCCCGGGCCACGGTCACTTCCCCGTCCTCCAAGGGTTGGCGCATAGCCTCCAGCACGTCCCTGTGAAATTCCGGAAGCTCGTCTAAAAATAAAACGCCGTTATGGGCCAGAGACATCTCCCCCGGCCGCAGAGCCGGACCGCCCCCGCTGAGTGCCACGGCGGAGGAGGTATGGTGGGGCGCCCGGAAGGGTCGGCGGGACAAAAGCGGCCTGTCCGGGTCCGTCAGCCCTGCCACGGACCAGATGCCGGAGACAGCCAAAGCCTCATCCCGGGTCATGTCCGGCAGAATGGAGGGCAGGCGCTTTGCCAGCATGGACTTTCCCGCGCCGGGAGAGCCGATCAAAAGCAGATTATGCCCCCCGGCGGCGGCAATCTCCAGTGCCCGTTTCACATTTTCCTGCCCCATCACGTCCCGCAAATCCGGCAGGGCCTCCGTCTCCTCCTCCGGAAGCCACGGCTCCGCGGGAGCGAGGGGCGCTTCGCCGCGAAGATGGGCCACCAGCGCGGCCACATCCGCCACGCCGTAAACCGTCAGTCCCCCGGCAAGGGTGGCCTCGGCGGCGTTTTCCGCCGGGACAAAGAGCTGCTTCACCCCCGCATCCCGCGCGGCCATGGCCATGGGCAGCACGCCGTTGACCCCCCGCACCGCCCCGGTGAGAGACAACTCCCCCAGAAACGCCGCGTCGGGCGGAAGCCTTTTTAGCTCCTCTGCTGCGGCCAGAATACCGATGAAAATGGGCAAATCATATACGGTTCCCGCCTTTTTCCGGTTGGCGGGAGCCAGATTCACCGTGATGCGGCTGACAGGAAATTTTACTCCGCAGTTTTTCACCGCCGCCCGGACCCGCTCCCGGGCCTCCCGCACGGCGGCGTCCGGCAGGCCCACAATATCAAACGCGGGCAGACCTCCGGAGAGAAAGCACTCCGCGCTCACCTCGTAGCCCGAGATGCCGTTCAATCCCAGCGAGCGGATGGACACGACCATGGGTCCACCTCCTAAATCAATTGACAGTAACACGGTATAAAACGCCCGCCGGGCAAACTCTTCCGGTGGGCGAGGTATGACAAGCGGCAAAAAAGCAGACAGGTAGAAGCTCTTTGCAAAAACAAAATTATTTTACCACAAAACGACGGAGATGGAAACCCTCCCACGAAAAAAGTGTTCAAAAATTGGGTGTTCTTTTGGACTTTCCGCAGAAAAACGAGATTTTGTCCACAGATTCACAAGGTAAATGTTTACATGGCAAAATCACGGTGCTATAATGACTTTGCACGGATATCGTTCGGGAAAGCGGATTCGTGGCTTCGTTAAAATGCCGCCGCTTGCGGGCGGCAACAATTAGGAGGTAAGCTTATGGCAAGAAAATTTAAGTCCATGGACGGTAACAACGCCGCTGCTTATGTCAGCTACGCGTTTACCGAGGTGGCGGGAATCTATCCGATTACCCCGTCGTCCCCCATGGCAGACCTGGTGGACCAGTGGTCCGCCGCTGGACAGAAAAACATCTTCGGCACCAAAGTCAAGGTGGTGGAGATGCAGTCCGAGGCAGGCGCCTCCGGCACCGTCCACGGCTCCCTGACCGCCGGTGCCCTGACCACCACCTACACCGCCTCTCAGGGCTTGCTGCTGATGATCCCCAACATGTACAAGATGGCGGGCGAGCTTCTGCCGGCTGTGTTTCATGTCTCCGCCCGAACGGTTTCCACCCACGCGCTGAACATCTTCGGCGACCATTCCGACGTGATGGCCTGCCGGGCCAGCGGCTTCGCCCTGTTGTGCGAGGGCAACGTGCAGGAGGTTATGGACCTCAGCCCCGTGGCCCATCTGGCCTCTATTGAGGGCCGCGTTCCCTTTGTAAACTTCTTCGACGGCTTCCGTACCTCTCATGAGGTGCAGAAGGTGGCCGTGTGGGATTACGAGGACCTGAAGGAAATGTGCAACATGGACGCCGTGGGCGCGTTCCGCAAGCACGCGCTGAACCCCGAGCGCCCCACCACCCGCGGCTCTCACGAGAACGGCGACATCTTCTTCCAGCACCGCGAGGCCTGCAACCAATACTATGACGCGCTGCCCGCCGTGGTGGAAAAATACATGGTCAAGATCAACGAGAAGCTGGGCACCGATTATCAGCTCTTCAACTACTATGGCGCGGCCGACGCGGACCGCGTGATTATTGCCATGGGCTCCATCTGCGACGTGACCGAGGAAGTCATCGACTACCTCAATCAGCACGGCGAGAAGGTGGGCCTTTTGAAGGTGCGGCTGTACCGTCCCTTCGCCCCCGAGAAAATGCTGGCCGCCATTCCCGCCACGGCGAAGAAAATCGCCGTGCTGGACCGCACCAAGGAGCCCGGCTCCCAGGGCGAGCCCCTGTATATGGACGTGGTCACCGCCTTTGCAAACGCCGGGCGCGAGGCTGAGATCATCGGCGGCCGGTACGGCCTTGGCAGCAAGGACACCCCGCCCCGCAGCGTCTTCGCTGTGTATGAAGAGCTGCAAAAGGCCCAGCCCCGCCGCCAGTTCACCATCGGCATCGTGGACGACGTTACCAATCTCAGCCTGCCTGAGAAGGACGTGCCCTCCACCGCCGCTGTCGGAACCATCGAGTGCAAGTTCTGGGGCCTTGGCGGCGACGGTACCGTGGGCGCCAACAAAAACTCCATTAAAATTATCGGTGATCACACCGATAAATATATTCAGGCCTACTTCCAGTACGACTCCAAGAAGACCGGCGGCGTGACCATCAGCCACCTGCGCTTCGGCGACAAGGCCATTCGCAGCCCCTACTATATCAACAAGGCCGACTTTGTGGCCTGCCACGTCCCGGCCTATATCACCAAGGGCTTCCCCATCGTGCGGGACGTGAAGCCCGGCGGCACCTTCTTCATCAACTGCCAGTGGAGCGACGAGGAGCTGGCCGAGAAGCTGGACGCCGCCTCCAAGCGCTATATCGCCGAGAACAATATTCAGGTCTATACCATCGACGCCATTGACCTGGCCGCCAAAATCGGCATGGGCAAGCGCACCAACACCATCCTCCAGTCCGCTTTCTTCTCTCTGGCAAAGGTTCTGCCCGGAGACGAGGCCATGGGCTATATGAAGGACGCCGCCACCCATTCCTACCTCAAGAAGGGGCAGGACGTGGTGGATATGAACCACAAGGCCATCGACATGGGCGCCACCGCCTATAAGAAGTTTAACGTCCCCGCCGACTGGAAGGACACAGCGAAGGCCACGGAGCCCAGACGGGCCGAGGGCGCGCCCGCGCTTGTCAAGCAGGTGGAGGACATTCTGTGGCCCGTGGGCAAGATGGACGGCGACAGCCTGCCCGTCTCCGCCTTCCTGCCTCATGTGGACGGCCAGTTTGAGCTGGGCGCCGCCGCTTACGAGAAGCGCGGCGTAGCCGTCAGCGTTCCCACCTGGGATCTGGTGAAGTGCATCCAGTGCAACCAGTGCTCCTATGTCTGCCCCCACGCCACCATCCGTTCCTTCGCTCTGACGGAGGAGGAGGCCGCAGCCGCTCCCGCCGCCATGAAAATGGCCGACGTGAAGGTCGGCAAGGGCAAGGGCGTTTACAAATTTGCCATCTCCATCTCTCCGCTGGACTGCATGGGCTGCGGCGTTTGCGTGAAGCAGTGTCCCTCCGGTGCGC
>JAEWML010000059.1 GCA_023393155.1 Bacillota bacterium | reverse complement strand
GTATTTCAGCAGTACGAAACGCCGTTTTTCATCTGGGCCAACTACGACCTGCCGGAGCAGGAGGACGTCACCATCAGCGCGAATCTGCTGGGCACGCTGACCATGGATTTGGCGGGGATTCAGCCCACCGGCTACGAGCGGCTTCACCAAAAGCTGCTGGACACGCTGCCAGTCAACTCCACCGTGGGCTTTGGAAGAGCCGACGGCACGCTTCTTGGCGACACGGAGGAAAGCGGGCTTTCCCAAAAGGAAGAGCGGCTTTACAACAGCTATCGCATGATGGCCTATAACCACCTGTTTGACGACGGAAACCACCCCAAGGGCTATTTTGGGCCGGATACGGCCCCGAAAGAATGACCCTGCCGTACCTGAAAGTCTCTTAACAACACAAAAGGCCGCCGGTTGGCGCGGGGATGAAAGTCCCCGCCGCCAACCGGCGGTCTTCTTTTTCTTTCCGCTTGCCTACGGTCAAACTTTCAATTTTCGGTCATACAGGTCCAGAAAGGAATATTCCTTTCCCTGGGACTTCACGCCCACCATGGTATCCAACTGCACCCCGTGGATGGCGGCGAAAATGGATTTCTCCACATTGGGATTCGTCTTTTTCAGCTCTCGGAGCAGGACCTTCATCTCCTGCCGCTTGCTGTGACCCACTCCGTCCTCGGCCGCGTCCCTCTCCTCGGTAAACCGGCAGGCGCACTGCAAAAATTGCAGATGGTTGTAATTCTTCCAGGCGATGACGTCCTCCTCATGGACACAGTACAACGGCCGAATCAACTCCATGCCGGAAAAGTTTTTGCTGTGCAGCTTGGGCGGCATGGCCTGAATCTGCGCGCCGTACAGCAGGCCCATAAGGGTGGTTTCCACCACATCCGAAAAATGGTGTCCAAGGGCGATCTTGTTGCAGCCCAGCTCCTGCGCCTTGGCATAGAGAAAGCCCCTGCGCATCCGCGCGCACAAATAGCAGGGATTGCGGTCCGCCTGCACCGTCACGTCAAAAATATCGCTGTCAAAAATCGTTACGGGAATTTCCAGTGCGGCGGCATTCTCCTCGATGAGCCGCCGGTTCTCCGGGGCGTAGCCCGGGTCCATCACCATAAACGTAAGCTCAAAGGGCCGATCAGTGTGGCGGCGAAGCTCCTGCATCAGCTTTGCCAGCAGCATGGAGTCCTTCCCTCCGGAGATGCACACGGCGATTTTGTCTCTGGGAGCCACCAGCTCATACCGCTTCACCGCCGCGATGAAGGGGTTCCAAAGTGTTTTACGGTATTTTTTAATGATACTCCGCTCCGCGGTTTCACAGGGGGTCAGGTCCTTTGGCATAGTTTTCTCTCCAATATGTGTAAAGTAATTTGGCCTGCCTCATAAATTGGCGGACCGAACGCATCAGAACCAGATGGCGGCCAATTTCAAAAGCGATGCAAAGGTCCGCCGGAGCCACGACCGCTTCTTCCAGTCCTCCATGGTGTAAAGAGTGCTCTCTTTCATCACGGCGTCCATGTCCTCCAAAAGCTCCTCCACCGCCGGCATGTCATAGAGCAGAGCGGCGCTTTCAAAATGGAGCTGGAAGGAGCGGTAGTCCATGTTAGGGCTGCCCACCAGCGCCATTTTCCGATCCACCAGCACGCTCTTTGCGTGGATGAAGCCGGGGGTGTATTTGTAGATTTTCACCCCATGGCGCAAAAGCTCGCCCCAATAGGTTTCCGCCACTATATAAGCGTATTTTTTGTCCGGAATTGCCGGCATCATAAGCCGCACATCCACGCCGGAGTCCGCCGCGATGCACAGCGCCTGCTGCATAGATTCCTCCACCGCGTAGTAGGGCGTTGTGATATACAGAAAACGGGTGGCCGCGGAGATGAGCTGGAAAAACGTATCCTCCATGGGGTTGTCCGGGTTGTTCAGCGGCCCGTCGGTAAACGCCTGGCAGAAGCCCGGGACCTCCGGCCCCTCCGTCCGGGGGCGGTAATAATCGTCCTCGTTGGGCAGGGTGCCGTACATCATCTCCCACATCTGGATGAATTGGGCCGCCAAAGCCCACGCCCCGTCCCCCTCGATGCGGACGGCGGAGTCCTTCCACCGGCCAAACCGCTCGAAGATATTTCCATATTCATCCGCCAGATTAATGCCGCCGGTATAGGCCCAGCAGCCGTCAATCACCGCGATTTTGCGGTGATCCCGGTAATTGAAGTAGATGCGGTTCACATAGCGGTGCACCGGGTTGAAGTCCCGGATTTCAATACCCGCGTCCTGAATGGACTGAATCATATCGTCGGAAAAGCGGGTGAGGTTCCCAAAGTCGTCAAAAATTATATGGATTTCCACGCCGGCGGCGGCCCGTTCACGCAGCGCCTCCAGAATCCGGTCCCAGATTTTCCCCTCGGCAATGATGAAATACTCCAGAAAGATATACGTCTCCGCCTGTTGAATATGGCCAATTAAATCGTCAAAAAATTCCATGCCGTCGCCAAAATATTTAGCGGAGGTTCTGTTGTAAAGCAGAAAATCCCTCTTTTGAAGATAGGCCGCCACGCGGCCCATGGCTGGGT
>JAEWML010000009.1 GCA_023393155.1 Bacillota bacterium | reverse complement strand
CCGTTAACTGCCAATCAGTGGCGCGTCCGTCGCTGCGATAGCCAGTGGCGTCCAAATCGCAGCCGGAGCCGTCGTCCCGCCAGAAGCGAAAATGATACCACACCAGCTCCGGTCGCTGCGGCGCGTCATAAGTAAGGGAAAAAAGAAACCGGTCTCCCGCAGGACCGCCGGGCAGCAGCTCCCGCTCCTCCCGTGTCCCGGAAAACTCAAGATGCAAAACTAAAGCGCAGTGGGTAAAGCCCTCCCGCGCAAGAGGGCGCACGCGGAATAAAACCCGGCCCCGGCAGACTGCCGCCCCAAAGGGTTCCTTGCACAGGCTGTGTCTGGGGTCAAAGACAAAGGGTTCGCTCATAACGGGCACAGTCCTTTCCAGAAAGTGGAAGTAAAACGATGTAAAGAAAGGGTCCGGCCGGATGACTCCTGCCGGACCGCAGCAAAGAATTACGGAAGCAACTGATTCTCTCCCAGAATCACGGTGCCGATTTCCTCTTTGGTAAAGTAAGCGTTGAGAATTTCCACGGCGGTGCTGGCCAGCGCCGCGCCGGAGCCGCCCTGCTCGATCACCAGAGCCACGGCAATTTCCGGGTCGTCAAAAGGGGCGAAGCAAACGAATACGCCGTTATTTTTGGTGCTCTTGGTAATCTGGGCCGTACCGGTCTTTGCGCCCGTGTCCACCACGCAATTGCGGAAGTAACTGGCGAGGCTTCCCTTGGTCGTCAGGTCGTGCATTCCGTTTTTCACGGCGTCCAGGTTTTCGGATTTGATTTCGACGGTGTTCACGGGGTCCGGCACGCCGGTAAAAATCACGGAGGAGTTGTTATAGGATTTTACCGACTTGAGAAGGTGGGCCGGATAGTGCTCGCCCCCGCCCACCAAGGTGGCAATGTAGTTGGCAAGCTGAAGCGGGGTGAAGAGGTTGTCGGACTGCCCGATGGCGGCCATGACGGTGTTGCCGCCGTACCACGTCTGACCCACGGACTCGGAATACTCCGGCCCCGCCAGAATGCCGGGGTCCTCCCCGATTTCAATGCCGGTCTTGCTGCCAAGGCCGAAGGCGGCGGCATATTCGTCCAGCCGCTCAATTCCCAGACGGTAGCCCATGGTGTAGAAAAAGTAGTTGCAGGAGTTGGTGATGGCCTGCGTAATGTTTTGCAGGCCGTGGCCGCTGCGATTCCAGCACCATGCGGAAAACGGTTCTGTTCCCGCGATCATGTCGGGATAGTACCAGCGGCCCGTGTCCCGAATTTTTTCCATCAAAGTCACCACGCCGGATTCCAGCGCGGCAATGGCCGTGCAAGGCTTGAAGGTGGAGCCGGGGGGATAGCGGCCGTGGGTGGCGCGGTTGTAAAAGGGCTCTCCCGGGTCGCTGCTGAACAGCGTGTAATCCCGGTTGTAGTTGGCAAGGCTGAAGGTGGGATAAGAAGCCAGCGCCAAAACCTCGCCGGTGCCCACCTCGATCACCGCCGCGCCCGCGCCCCGTGTGGTGTTGCCGTCCTTTTCGTTCATCTCGGTAATGGTGTTTGCCAGCGCCTGCTCCGTGGCTTCCTGAAGATTCAGGTCCAGCGTCAGGGCGACGGTGTTTCCCGGCTGGGGCTGGGCGGTGTAAAATTCGCTGGTGATCTTCCCCTGATCGTTGGAGGAAATCAGGCGCGTCCCGTCCTCGCCCCGGAGATATCCCTCAAAGGCCAGCTCCACGCCGGATTTTCCAATCCAGTCCTCGCCGCTGTAAATGTCGGGGTTGGCGGCCAAATCCTCTGCTTCCACGCGGCCAACAGTGCCCAGCACATGAGCTGCCGCGTCGGTGTTATACTCCCGGACGGAGGAGGTAAAAACCTTTGCACCCCGGTAGTTTCCGTCCTTCACCAGAGAAATCAGCTCCGTGTCCACATCCTCCGCGAAGACATAGGCGGTGGTGTTGACCAGCTTGCGGATTTCCAGCTCATAACGCACTCCGGCCACGGCCCGTGCGTCCATATCCGTCCAATCCTCCGGAATCTCGAAAAAGGTCCGCATCCGCTTCATCAGCTCGCCCGGCGAGAGAATGGAAGAAAGCAGCTCGTTGTTTACATTTTCGTATTTTACATTGGTGGACAGGGCCTTCAGGCTGGATTGCAGAAATTTGGAAAAGCGGTCCCGTTGGACCGTTCCGGCGGCGTCCACGGTGTAGGCGTAGGGCGCGGTTTGGCTCATGGGAAGATTGTCTTTCCACAGGATACCCCGCTGCCTGCATAGCTGAATCAGGCGCAGAATGGCCTCGTTCTTGTCGTCCTCTTCATTCAGCAGGGACATGTCGAAGGTCAGGGCATAGGTCTGACGGTTGGACACCATCACCTGTCCGTTGCGGTCGGTAAGAATGCCCCGGGAGGCCTCCACCGTCTCCGTGCTGGCGATGGTGCGGACAGACTGCTCCCGGTAATAGCTTCCGTTGTTGATCTGCGTGTCGTACATCACGCCCACGTAGGACAAAAGTACGCAGAGCAAAAAGCCGCTTAAAACATACAGGCGGCGGGTGGAGTTGAATTTTGTCTCAAGCAAGGGCTTACCTCCAGACAATCGGGCAGAGCCGCACCAAAAAGACGCGGGTCCGCAAAGCAAGCATTTGTAAAAACGCGGGGAAAAGCCGGCTACGCAAGGCGCGGAACTAGGGCCTAGAGCCGGGTAGGCTCGTTTTCAAGGCACCTGCGCCACACCCGGCGGAAGAGAAAATACACCGGCAGCGCCCAGGGAAGGGACACTGCCAGCTCCTTCGCGCAGACAATGGCCGTCTGTCCCCAGGCGGGGCGGGAAGCGAACATGAAAATCAGCCCGTGGAACGCGCCGGTGAGAACAAACGCGGCCAT
>JAEWML010000252.1 GCA_023393155.1 Bacillota bacterium | reverse complement strand
CCTAAGACGGTACAGGACACCATCATTGTGAAGAAAATTGTCAACACCATTGTGGTGGTGGACAACCCCGACATCCGAATCGGCATGGATTTGGCTACCGTGCAGGAAATCAACAAGCAGGCACGCGCAGATGTCAATCTCACCGCCACACGCATGAATAACAGCGCACTCACAGGTGATGCCGCAAGCGCCATCGGCGCCCGCCCTGTGTTTGACCTCAAGGTGAACTACGGCAGTAATCAGGTGCAGAATTTTGGCGCAGGCAGCGTGTCGGTAACCATCCCCTATACCCTGGGTGCAAACGAAACCCCGGGCAACATACAGGCGGTCTATGTGGACGCAAACGGCAGGATGCAGTGGCTCGTAAACTCGGTCTACGACAGCTTGAATGGGGTGCTGCGCTTTAGTACCAACCATTTCTCCACCTACGGTGTGGGCAACAAACAGGGTGCACCTGTCTTTTCCGATGTAAGCACCCATTGGGCAGCGGATGACATTGCCTTTGTTGCAAACCGTGGGCTGTTAAGCGGGACATCTAAAACCACCTTTAGTCCGAACACTGCCATGACAAGAGGAATGTTTGTCACCGCCCTTGGCAGGCTGGCAAACGCCAATGTGAGTGGCTACACAAAGAGCAGCTTCAATGATGTAAAAAGAGATGCTTACTACATGGGTTACATCGAATGGGCAAACAAAAACAACATCGTAAATGGGGTTGGCAATGGAAGGTTTGCCCCGGATCAGTCCATCACCCGTGAGCAGATGGCGGTAATCATGGGCAATTATGCTAAGGCAATCGGCTTTGCTCTGCCGAAAGCTCGTGCAGAAATTACCTTTGCCGACAACGCTAAAATCAGCGCATACGCCAAGGAAGCTGTGAAACAGATGCAGATGGCAGGGGTAATCAGCGGCAAAAACAGCAATCTCTTTGACCCTCAGGGTACAGCTACCCGTGCCGAGGTGTCTGCTGTACTGCGCCGCTTTGTGGAGCTGGCAATTTCCAGCAACACGGCACAGGGCTGGACGATGAATGACAGCGGCAAATGGATGTACTACGAAAACGGCAAGCCCCTCACCGGCAAGCAAGACATCGACGGGGCGACCTATACCTTTGACCAGTACGGAGTGACAGCGGATGTGCCGAAGAATTTACGGTACACCACCTACACCGTACAAAAGGGCGACAGCTTTTGGCGCATTGCTCACAAGCTGGGCTGCACCATGAGCGAGTTGGAACGGCTGAACAACAAGAGTAGATTTTCTCTGATTCACCCGGGGGATGTGCTTCGGGTGCCGGAGAAATAAGGAAAAACTCAACACAAGCACTCGATTCAAGTGCAAATATCACGTACAGACAAAATCAAGAGTGGCAACCGATATCGGTTGCCACTCTTGATTTTTCCGTATTCAGCTTGCTTCTCCTAAATTGTCTTTATCGGACTTCTTCTTTAGGCGCGCCTTTTTCATGCTTTATATCTGCTTGTCCGGAAGAGAGGTGATGTGCTTGTGATAAGTCCAGCGGAAAAACGCAAGGGACAGAGCAAAGGCCGCGATCTCGGCAATGGGGAAGGCCCACCAGATCAGCCCCAGCTCTCCCCGCAGACTCAGCAGCCACGCCGAGGGCAGCAGCAGGATTAACTGGCGGGTCAGGGAAACGAGCATGCTGAGAAAGCTGTTTCCCAGAGCCTGAAACATCCCGCTGCAAGCGATGCCCACGGCGGCCATGGGGAAGGTAAGGCTGATAATCCGCAATGCGGGCGCGCCGATGGCCAACATCTCCTCCGACGCGTCGAACAGGCCCAGCAGCTCCCCCGGAAACAGCCAGAACAGCAGAGTTCCCACCGCCATGATGCACGCCGCCGTGGCAAGGCTTATCTGAAATGCCCGCAAAATGCGGTGCTTGTTCTGCGCGCCGTAGTTATAGGCCACAATGGGAATCATGCCGTTGTTCAGACCGAACACCGGCATAAATATAAAGCTCTGGAGCTTGAAATACGCGCCAAACACCGAGGCGGCGGTGGTGGTAAAGGGAATGAGAATACGATTCATCCCGTAAACCATGACGGAGCCGATGGCCTGCATAATGATGGAGGGTACGCCGATGAGATAGATGTCCCGGATTAGACAGCCGCTGGGGCGAAAGCCCTTAAACCGCAGAGGAACCTCCGGGTTTCTGGTCAGGCAGAAGAACAGGGACAGCGCCATGCCGCATAGCTGGCCGATGACCGTGGACACCGCCGCACCCGTCACGCCCATCCGGGGCGCGCCCAGCAGGCCGAAAATCAGGATGGGGTCCAGAATAATGTTGATGATGGCCCCCAGCCCTTGGGTAAACATGGTGTAAAGGGTTCGGCCTGTGGACTGGAGCAGGCGTTCAAAAGTGATGCCGAAAAACAGGCCGAAGGACCCGCAGGCGCAGATGGTGAGATAGGAAATCCCCCCGGTAACAATCTCCTCTACATTGGTCTGGGACCGGAAAAAGGGCACAGAAACGAAAGCCCCGACGAAAATGAACAGAAGGGAGCTGACCGCCGCGAGAAACACGCCGTTCAGCGCAACTTTTTCCACCCGCTTCAAATCTCCCGCGCCCAGCGCCCGGCTCAACAGAGCGTTGATGCCCACGGCGGTGCCGGTGGACACGGCGATCATCAGTATCTGAATCGGGAAGGCCAGAGACACGGCGGTAAAAGCGTTCTCCGACACGCGGGCCACAAAAAAGGCGTCCACCACGTTGTACAGCGCCTGCACCAGCATGGAAATCATCATGGGCAGGGACATATTGAATACCAGCTTGCCGACGGGCATGACGCCCATTTTGTTCTCGGCGGGTTTATGCATATGTTCTTCCATTAAATACTCTCTTTCTCCATATTGACAAAACCACCCGCAGGGGCGGGCGGCCCACCCGGGCCGGGGGGATCGCAGCGCATCGGTGCGGCAGACCGCCGCCCTTATACGAAAACGGCGCGGCCATCAGCCGCGCCGCAATCTGCGCAAATGCATTCAGATCAAGGGACGGCAAAACCCGGCGCGCACGGAAGGCGGCGCTCCCGGCGCGGGTCCGCGCCCTTATTTCTTCAGCTCGCCGGTGGCGGACGCGGTGAGATAAGCGTTGATAAACCCGTCGATGTCACCGTCCATCACCGCGCTGATATTGCTTGTCTCAAAACCTGTGCGGGTATCCTTGGCCATGGTGTAGGGCATGAAGACATAGGAGCGGATTTGGCTGCCCCACTCAATTTTCATCTGCACGCCCTTGATGTCCGAAATCTTCTCCGCGTGCTGCTGGGCCTTCAGCTCCAAAAGCTTTGCCCGCATCATTTTCATGCAGTTTTCTTTGTTTTGAAACTGGCTGCGCTCCGTCTGGCAGGAGACGACAACGCCGGTGGGCAGGTGAATCAGGCGCACGGCGGAGGAGGTTTTGTTGATGTGCTGTCCGCCGGCGCCGGAGGCACGGTAGACCTGCATCTCGATATCCTCGGGACGGATTTCCACCTCCGCGTCGTCCGGAAGGTCGGGCATGACCTCCAGTGCGGCGAAGGAGGTCTGTCGGCGGGCGTTTGCATCAAAGGGGGAAACCCGCACCAGACGGTGCACCCCGTGCTCACTTTTCAAAAAGCCGTAAGCATTTTCACCCTCGATGGAAATGGTGGCGGATTTGATGCCCGCCTCCTCGCCGTCTTCAAAGTCCAGAATCTGATAGCTAAAGTCGTGGCGCTCGGCCCAGCGGGTATACATCCGGTAGAGCATCCCGGTCCAGTCCTGCGCCTCGGTACCCCCGGCCCCGGCGTGAAAGGACAAAATGGCGCTGCAACTGTCATACTCGCCGGAGAGGAGAGTGGAGAGCCGCTGTTCGGAAATTTCCTCCTCCAGCCGGGCAAAGCCTGTCTTCAGCTCCTCCAGAAGGGATGCGTCGTCTTCCTCCTGCCCCATTTCGCACAGGGTTTTTAAGTCCTCCAGCTCGCCGACCATTTTCTCATACCGGCCCAGCTTGCTCTGCAAGCGCTTGAGCTGCTGCTGCACCTTCTGCGAGCGCTCCAAATCGTTCCAAAACTCCGGCTCGCCGGTCTGGGCCTCCAGGCTGTCGGCCTCCCGTCTGGCGGAATCGATATCCAGCGCCGCGCCCAGCTTTTCAAGCTCCGGCCCAAGAGCGCTCAGCCGCTGCTTATATTCGTCATATTCGATCAAAGCCATGATTGATTCTCCATTTCGCGTATTTCATCAGCCAAAACATTATATAGGAGTTTTCCCCGTTTGTAAAGGAAAACAGCGGCAGAACCGTCACAATTCCGCCGCCGCCATCCTCTTGCCGTCCTGCGCTATCGCGTGTCTTTTTTGTTGGAGGTCCGTCCCAGAATGTAATCGACACTTACATCATAAAAATCTGCCAGAGCGCACAGGACCTGTGGAGGAACCATCCGCTGTCCGCTCTCATAATAAGCATAAGTACGCTGGGGGATATTAACGGCCTTGCCCACGCGTTCCTGCGTCAGGTCCGCGTCCTCGCGCAGACTTCGTATTCTTTCGTATCGCTCCAAGTTTATCACCATGTCCAGTATAGCTAAGAACAATTTGTTCTATTGATTTTTTGAATATTTTGTTCTAAACTATAACAAAGCTGGGAGGTGTGTTTATGCCGGATTATAAGGAACTGTATTTAAAGCTGTTCCGGGCTTCGGAGGAGGCTGTCAATCGTCTGATTGCCGTGCAGCAGGAATGTGAGGAGCTGTACCTCAGCCAAGACGAACGGGAAGGGGCAATGGAGCCCCTGACACCGGGAAAGGCGAGAAGCGCGGAGGCGGAGTAATTCCGCATCCGCGCCCTGCCGCTTGCGCAAAATCGGCGGGCCGGTAAAAAACCGGCTCCGCTTATTTCCCCACCTCAATCAAGGACCGCGCTCCCAGCAGCGCAAGTCCGCTGATAAAAATTGCCGCGCCGGAGACAATCAGCAGCCATTCGATTTTCACCATGTCGCCCAAGGGGCCGAACACAGCCATGCCCAGCGGCATCGCAAGCCCGCTGAACATCATCATCACGCTGAACACCCGGCCCATTTTGTCCGGGTCAATGCTGCTTTGCAGCAGGGTCACGCTGGGCGAGTTGTACAAAGGCATGGTCGCCCCGCACAAAAGCATGACGCCGAGATACACCCAAAAATTCGGGATCACGCCCAAAAGGACGCTGGTAAGCCCGAACAGCAAGCAGGCGAGAATCATCGTGTGGGCTTTGTTTTTAAAGCCGCCCCACGCGGAAATCACCACGCCGCCCAAAATCGCGCCCGCCGAAAACACAAGCTCGATGGCGGTGAGCCGCCACACGTCGTCCCCAAAGGTGCGGGCCGCCTGAAGGGGAGTAAGCAGGGCGGAGGGGGACACGAAAAAGGAAAAAAACGCGCCGTAGGCAATGATCAGCTTCAGCCACGCCTGAGAGTTGATATACCGCAGGCCCTCCTGCAATTCTTGCAGATAGGCCCTGATGCCGCGCTGAACCTCTCCCGTGCGGGGAACGCCGGACACTTTGACAAAAAGAAACACGATGGCAATGCCGACGGCCGCAGTGATTACATCGATGAAGAAAATATACCCAATGGGCATCAGCGACAGCAGCGCGCCCGCCACCATGGGCGAGACAAACAGGTTCAGCGACTGAATGGAGCTTTGGATGCCGTTAAACCGCTGCAAGCTTTCCAAGGGCACCATTTGAGGAATCATGGCGGACACGGCGGGCTGCTGAATCCCCTGCCCGAGGGACCGGGCCGCCACGACGATGAGCATAAGCCAGATGCTTCTGTGGCCGGAAAGATATGCCAGCGCAAGCCCCAGCGTAATCAGGGCGATGCACCCGTCGGAAATAACAATCAGATATTTGCGGTTGTACCTGTCCGCCCAAACGCCGGCAAAGGGGGAAATCAGCGTCATGGGCAGCAGCGCCGCGCAGGTGAACAGCGTCATGATTACGCCGGATTTTGTCTCCAGCGTAATTTGCCAGGTGATGGCGTGCTGCACCAGCATCGAGCCGAACATGGACACGAACTGTCCTGCCATATAGAGCGTTACATTGCGCTTCCAGCCGGTCATGTGGAGCCTCCTCTGCGTTAACGGTCGGGGATTTTTGGCCGGGCATTGTTCATTGCACAGGTTCCTTCCTCCAACGCTTTCCTGACAATTCCTGCGGTTTGGGAATGCCCGTTTGTAAGCGGAAGGGGCTTGGCTTCATCCAAAGAATCTGCGCTGAATACAGCAAACCCCCTGAAAGTATTGGCTTTCAGGGGGTTTTTGTGGCGGAGAAGGAGGGATTCGAACCCTCGAAACCCGTTAAGGTTTACATGATTTCCAATCATGCGCCCTCGACCAACTAGGCGACTTCTCCATAGCTGCTCGGGAAAATTAAACGATATGCAATTACTGTCGTGAGACAGCTTTATCATTATACCAAAACATGTCGGAATGTCAAGAAAAAAGTTTTGCGCATTTGGCGCGGCCGCAACGGGAAAATCCTCTCCCCAATCCGGGCACGGGGAAAGGGCGGGAGCCTTGGCTCCCGCCCCGTTTGTCAGCGCATGGTGGAAACCAGATGATCCACAGTGTGGTCCACGGCGACGCCCAGCTTTTGAATGCCTTTACCCACCTGAGTTTTCATGGTCCGCTTTCCGTGGGGCATCATCATTCCAACCAGAGCGCCCGCAGCCATTCCGGCGCCCATGCCGAACCAAAACCCGGCATTGTTCCTCATATTTCGTCACTCCTTTTGCGGTCTGATGCTAGTATGGCGCGTGGAGCGCGTCTTATTCCGGAAATTGATTTGCCAAATACCACCGGCTTCGATATAATGAAAAAGAAATAATAATTGAGAAGAGAGAGGACTTGAAATGACCGTTTTGTATCTGATTCGCCATGCCGAGGCGGAGGGAAACCTTTACCGTATCGCCCAGGGCCAGTGCGACAGCATTATCACCGACCGGGGCTATCAGCAGATTGCCGCTCTGGCGGAGCGGTTTCGCGATGAGCAAATCGACGCGGTGTATTCCAGCGACCTGACCCGCACCCGCATCACCGCCGGGGCAATTGCAAACACGAAAGGCTTGCCCATTCAAACCCGGCGGGACCTGCGGGAAATCTGTGTGGGCGAATGGGAGGAAAAGACCTGGGGCGAAATCGGAATCGAGGCGGCGGAACAACTGGCGCTGTTCACCTCACGCCCCGACCTGTGGCAGGTAGAGGGCGGCGAGAGCATGGCCGCCGTCCGGGACAGGATGCTGGCGGCGCTCCGGGACATCGGCGAGAAGAATTCCGGCAAAACCGTGGCGGTATTTTCCCACGGCTGCGCCATTCGCCTGACCCTGGGGGCGATTGAGGGCTGCGGACTGGATGAGATTGGGCAAACAACTCATGGCGACAATACCGCCGTTTCCAAAATCGCGTATGAAGACGGAAAATTCCGCCTGCTTTACCGGGACGACAACAGCCACGTAAAGGCCCTGTCCACCTTTGCAAAGCAGCGCTGGTGGAAGCACCCCAACGGCGTGGAGCCGGGGCTTTATTTCCGTACGGTGGAGCTGCCCCGGCAGGCCGCGCTGCTGACGGACTGCGTGGAAAAGGGCTGGACGGCGGCGGGAGAAACGCGGGAATTCAGCCCGGACGTGCTTTTGCGGGAAGCGGCGGAGCGGCCCACCATCGCCGCCTATATGGAAGGCGCGCCCGCCGGGATTCTGCAATTGAATTCCGAAAAGGAAGCGGAGGAGAAGGCGGGCTGGATTTCCCTTTACTGCATGGCGGAAAGCTGCCGGTCCAGAGGGCTTGGGATTCAGCTTTTGGGGCAGGCCGTTTTGCGCTACCGGGCCATGGGGCGGGAAAAGCTGCGGCTCTCCCTGAGACGGGGAAACGAAACCGCCTTGCGCTTTTTCTCTCAGTATGGTTTTTCTCCCGTGGACCCGGCGGCGGAGCCGCTGGTGC
>JAEWML010000150.1 GCA_023393155.1 Bacillota bacterium | reverse complement strand
AATCCGGCTGCGGCAGCGGCAGCGCCGCCGTGGGGTCGTATCTCGCCTCTCAGGCGCGAGAAGGCGTCACCGTGGACCTCCGCCAGCCGGGGGGAACCATCACCGTTTCCGCCGCGTGGGAAAACGGGCGCGTCCCCTCCCTCCGCATCACTGGCTTAGTGGCGCTGACAGAGCGGGGAAGCTGCGAGCTGTAAGGGGTTTCGGCGCTTTTTCCAAAGCCATACATAGAAACCGCCTAAATGTAAATTTTATTCGTTGGGCCTGATTTTCTTTGCATTTTTCAAAAAGGTGTGGTATGCTTATCGTTGCTTTTGGCGACCCCCTAATTTATATAAGGAATATCATTCCGACTTTTTCTCCCAAAAAGCCGGGTCAGAAAGGATCTTTAACTACCTATGAGCTTCATGAAGAAAATTTTCGGAGATTACAGCTCCCGCGAGCTCAAGCAGATTTATCCCATCGTCGATCAAGTTGAGGCGCTGAGTGACGAGTACAAGGCGCTGAGCGATGAAGAACTGCGGGGCAAGACGGCCCGGTTTAAAGAGCGTCTGGCAAACGGCGAGACGCTGGACGCGATCCTGCCGGAGGCGTTTGCCACCGTGCGGGAGGCTGCGGACCGCGTGCTGGGCCTGCGGCCCTACCGCGTGCAGCTTGTGGGCGGCGTGGTGCTGCATCAGGGGCGCATCGCGGAGATGAAGACCGGTGAAGGCAAGACCCTGGTGGCCACCCTCCCCGCCTATCTCAACGCGCTGACCGGCAACGGCGTCCACATCGTCACCGTGAACGACTACCTTGCCAAGCGCGACAGCGACTGGATGGGCAAGGTCCACCGCTTTCTCGGGCTGAAGGTGGGCCTGATTGTCCACGGCCTCACCACCGCCCAGCGGCAGGAGGCCTATAACGCCGACATCACTTACGGCACCAACAACGAGATGGGCTTTGACTATCTCCGGGACAATATGTGCATCTACTCCGCGGAGCTGGTGCAGCGGGGCCACGCCTTTGCCATCGTGGACGAGGTGGACTCCATCCTGATCGACGAGGCCCGCACTCCCCTGATTATCTCCGGGCAGGGCGAAAAATCCACCCAGCTGTACGACATGGCGGAGATGTTTGTCTCCCGCCTGAAAAAGCGCGTTGTGGCCGAGGTGGACAGTAAGGAGGAGGACGACGAAAACGAGTCCGCCGACTATATTGTGGACGAGAAGGCGAAAACCGCCATGCTCACCGCCAACGGCATTACCAAGGCGGAGCAGTTCTTCCACCTTGAAAACCTGTCCGACCCCGAAAACTCCACCCTGTCCCACCACATCAATCAGGCCATTAAAGCCCACGGCGTGATGAAGCGGGACATTGACTACGTGGTGCAAAACGGCGAGGTCATCATTGTCGATGAGTTCACCGGCCGCTTGATGTTCGGCCGCCGGTATTCCGCCGGGCTGCATCAGGCCATCGAGGCCAAGGAGCATGTAAGCGTCGCCAGCGAGAACAAGACGCTGGCCACCATCACCTTCCAGAATTATTTCCGCCTGTACGAAAAGCTCTCCGGTATGACCGGAACCGCTATGACCGAGCAGGAGGAATTCGGCACCATCTACAATCTGGACATTATCGAGATTCCCACCAACCGCCCCAACCAGCGCAAGGACAACCACGACGTGGTGTACAAGACGGAGGCGGGGAAATACCGCGCCGTCATCGCGCAGATCAAGGAGTGCCACGAAAAGGGCCAGCCGGTGCTGGTGGGCACGGTATCCATTGAGAAAAACGAGATTCTAAGCGGACTTTTGGGCCACGAGGGCATTCCCCACAGCATCCTCAACGCCAAGAACCACGAGAAGGAAGCGGAGATCATCGCGCAGGCGGGCAAGCTGGGCGCCGTCACCGTGGCCACCAACATGGCTGGCCGCGGCACGGATATCATGCTGGGCGGCAACGCCGAGTATATGGCGCAGGCGGATTTGCGTAAAACCGGTATGTCCGACGAGCTGATTGGCGAGGCCACCGGCTATGCCGAAACCGACAGCGAGGAGATTCTGGACGCCCGGAAGCGGTATGCCGAGGCCCTTGCCCGCCACAAGGCGGAGATTTCCGACGTGGCGGAAAAGGTCCGGGAAGCAGGCGGCCTGTTCATCATCGGCACCGAGCGCCACGACTCCCGCCGGATTGACAACCAGCTCCGCGGCCGCGCGGGCCGTCAGGGCGACCCCGGGGAAACCCGGTTCTATATCTCCCTTGAGGACGATCTGATGCGCCTGTTCGGCGGCGACCGGATTACCGGTATCATGGAGCGGATGGATCTGGACGAGGACACGCCCATTGAGAGCAAAATGCTCACCAAGGCCATCGAAAACGCCCAGACCACCGTGGAGTCTAGGAACTTCCAGTCCAGAAAGTCCGTGCTGGAATACGACGACGTGATGAACAAGCAGCGGGAAATTATCTACGGTCAGCGCAAGCAGGTGCTGGACGGCAAAGACCTCAAGGAGATTCTCCTTGGCATGACCCGCTCCGCCATCGCCGATCAGGTGGCCCAGGCCTTTGGCGAGCAGACCGCGCTGGACGAGGCGGGCTTCCGTGAGATGCTGACGGTGTTGGAGGGGCTGTATTTTCCCAAGGGTACCTTCCACTTCACCGAGGAGGAATTGACGGAGAAGACCGAGCAGGCCCTCAGCGAGCTGTTCTACGCCGAGGCGGAGAAGACCTACGAGGCCCGGGAGCAGGAGTTCACCCCGAGTATCGCTAGAGAGCTGGAGCGGGTGATCATGCTGCGGGTGGTGGACGAATACTGGATGGACCACATTGACGCCATGGACGACTTGAAGCAGGGCATCCGCCTGCGGGCCTACGCCAACACCGACCCGGTCATCGCCTATAAGCAAGAATCCCTCACCATGTTTGAGGAGATGATTTCCGCCATTCAGAGCGAGACGGTTCGGCGGATGTTCTCCGTGCGCATCAAGACCAACGAAGAGGTCAAGCGGGAGCGCGTGGCCAAGGGCATGACCGAAAATGTGGGCGGCGACAGTACTGCGCCCAAAAAGCAGCCCCGCAAGGTCACGAAAATCGGACGCAATGATCCCTGCCCCTGCGGCAGCGGGAAGAAGTTTAAAAACTGCGACTGCGCGGAGTATCACTCCTGACGAATTGCAGCGCGATTCAGGCCGTCCCCTGTTCTCCTGCCGGGAGGGCGGGGGACGGCTCTTACTGAAAGGAGCGTTTTATGAAGGACGGCGAAAAAGACACTGCGCTGCATTTGCTGGCAGACATCCGGAATATTTTACTGGGAATTGCACTGATGATGGCGGGCCTCGGCTCCATCCTGTTCTCCATGGCCATTGTTCATGATTTTTTTCTTGGGCTGGGCGCCGTCTTGCTGATCTGCGGCCTTGTGAAGGTGCTGAGCCTTTCTCTGGACCGGGAGGATGAGGCAAAAGCAGCTCAAGACGCCCAGCCGCCGGAAAGCGCCACCCCTGGCGCTTCTTCAAACGAACCCAATACCCAAAAGGAGGACTGACATGCCCCTGACAACTCACGAGGAAAACGGCCTTGTCTATTTCACCTCTCCCCTGCTGGATGCCTGTGATGGTATCTCCCACGGCTTTTCCACCCGGAAGGGCGGCGTAAGCAAGCCCCCCTGCGACACGTTGAACCTTGGCCCCAGCCGGGAAAGCGACCGCGCGGCGGTGGAGGAAAATTACCGCCGCTTCTGCGGCGCCGTGGGCGCGGATATGCGCCATGTGGTGCTGGCCCGGCAGGTGCACGAAACCACCGTCCTTCCCGTCACGGAGGAACGGGCAGGCATGGGCCTGTGGCGGGAGCGGGACTTCACCGCCGACGCGCTGGTCACCAATACGAAGGATATTCCCCTTCTCGTTTTCTCCGCCGACTGTGGTATTATTTTGCTCCACGACCCGGAATCAGGCTGCGTGGGCGCGGTCCATGCCGGATGGCGGGGCTGCGCGCTGGGCATCCTTGAAAAGACGGTCCGGGAGCTGACGCGGCTGTACGGCGCGAAAGTAGAGCGGCTGGTGGCGGCCATCGGGCCCTGCATCGGCCAGTGCTGCTTTGAAACCGACGGCGACGTGCCTCAGTCCATGACCGAGGCTTTGGGCGAGGACGCCGCGCCCTATCTTGAACGGCGGGGCCTTAAATGGCATGTGGATTTGGGGGGACTAAACCGCCAGTGGCTGCTGAAAGCGGGTCTTTCCCCGGAACACATTGATGTGAGCGGACTTTGCACCCACTGCCGCCCGGACCTGTTCTGGTCCTATCGCCGGGTCGGCGGGCAGCGGGGCGCGCAGGCGGCGCTGATTTCACTGGTATAGCCGCAAGCGGAAACGGAGGGTGCTATGAAGCGCTTCAAAAAAATTTTAATCTCCCTGCTCTGTGCGGCGCTGCTGCTGGGGGGCTGCGCGCCCTCGCCCGGCGCGGGCGAAGAGGAGCTTCCCCCCGGTCAGGCCGGTGAGAGCACCGACCCGTCCGGCTCCGAAGCGGCTCCCTCCGTCTTGCCGAAGGAGCTGGCGCTGCCGTGGTATCCGGAGCTGAGTCTGGACCCCATCACCTGTGCCGACGGGGTTCAGCAGACGGCGGCGGCACTTTTGTGCGAGGGGCTTTTTGAGCTGGACGAGACGTTTACGCCCCAGCCCCTTCTCTGCGCCTCCTATACGCAGGACCCCTCCGGAACCGCGTACACCTTCCTCCTCCGCCCCGGCGCGCTGTTTTCCGACGGCACGCCCCTCACCGCCGGTGACGTGGCCGACACGCTGCGTCGGGCGCAATCCTCCGGACGGTATGGCGCGCGGCTGCGGGATGTTTCTTCCATCACGGCGGGGGACGGGTCTGTAAGCGTCCAGTTATCCTCCCCCAACACCGCGTTTCCGGCCCTGCTGGATATCCCCATCGTCAAATCCGGCACGGCGGACACCGTGCCCGTGGGAACAGGGCCTTACGGTCTCGTCCCCGGTGAAGCGGACGCATACCTTTCCGCCAATCCCCACTGGCAGGGCGGTAAACAGCCCGTGGACCGCATTGTCCTGCGGGCGGCGGACGACGCGGACGTGATGCTTTTTCAGTTCACCTCTCACGAGACGCAGCTTTTGACCTCAGACCTCACCGGCTCCAATCCCATCAGCGTCACCGGCAGCATTCAGTTTTACGAGGCGGCTTCCACCGTCTTTCAATACGTGGGAATCAACGTCCGCTCCTCCGTCCTGTCCAACGCGGCGGTGCGTCAGGCGCTGAGTCTGGGACTTGACCGGGAACGGGCCGTTAGCGCGTTTCTCTCCGGCCATGCAAACGCCGCTCAGTTTCCCGTTTCCCCCGTCTCGGCGGACTATCCCGCGGGACTTGAGAAAACCTATTCCTACGCCGCGTTTCAGCGGGCCATGACCTCGGCGGGACTTGGCAGCGGCGAGCACCTGTCCCTCGACATGATCGTCAACGAGGAGAGCAGCTTCAAGGTGGCCGCCGCGCGGCACATTGCCGCCCAGCTTTCCGCCTTTGATTTGAAAATCAGCGTCCGGGTTCTGCCCTGGGAGGAATATTCCGCCGCGCTGGCAGCGGGAAATTTTGACCTTTACTACGGCGAGGTGAAGCTGACGGCGGACTGGGATCTTCGCGCGCTGCTCTCCACCGGGGGCGCTTTGAACTACGGCGGGTTTTCCGACCCGACGCTTGATGCGCTGCTGACCTCCTGCCGCAGCTCCGCTACCCCCTCCGCCGCACTGTCGGAGGTCTGCCTCCGGCTTCAGGAGCAGGCGCCCATCCTGCCTGTCTGCTTTAAAACGCTTTCCGTTTTACTGCAAAGCGGCGTGGTGGAACATCTCACCCCCACCGCCGCCAATCCCTTTTACAATCTGGCGGAGTGCACGGTAAACCTGCGGGAGAGCTGAGTGGGATGTTTAAGGCGGCAGATGCGCGTATCTCCTTTCAGGCACGGTGAATGCGTATGACGACGTGAACGCCCACCCTCTCGGGCGCGGTAACGTCATCTTCCTTGAACACGGCGGGGCATGGACGCTTTTGCCGCAGTAAGTACGTCTCTCCCTTTGGACACGGAGGTCTTCCTTCGGATGCAGGTAAGGGCGCGTTCCTCCATTGGGCGCGGCGGATACCGCGCGGCCTTTTGGACGCAATCCGGAGCACCGGCGGCGCTTTGGGCTGCTTGGATCTCTTTTATCCCGGCAAATGCCAGTCTCCGAAATCAGCTCAGCGTAAACACAAGAATCCGGGCGGACAAAGGCCAATGGCCTTTGTCCGCCCGGATTTTTATAACGCGCCGGATAAATCTTTCAAGACGCAGCACCCGGTTTCGAGGAGAGATTTGGCCTCAATACCGCCGCACCACGGCGGTCACCTTGCCCAGAATCTGGGCGTGGGTCCCGTCGATGGGGGCGTATTCCGGGTTCTCCGGCAAAAGCCAGACCCGCCCGTTTCTCCGGGAAAACCGCTTTACCGTGGCCTCGTCGTCAATCATGGCCACCACAATCTCCCCGTTGACAGCCGTTTCTCTGCGGCGCACAATCACCAAATCCCCATCCAGAATCCCCGCGTCGATCATGGACTCTCCCCTGACGTGGAGGGCAAAATACTCGTCCTCCGGGCCTTCCGGGTCAAAAATCAGATACTCCTCCACGCACTCCTGCGCCAGAATGGGGCTTCCCGCCGCCACATTTCCCACAATGGGCACCTGCTTGGGCGGCGGCGCCTCCGGATTCCGGGAAGGCCCATGCTGAAGCGGGCCTGTCAGGGCAATGGCCCGGCCCTTGCCCGCGCCCTTTTCAATGTAGCCGGCCTCCTCCAGGTGCTTCAGGTGAAAATGGACCGTGGAGGGGGACCGCAGGCCCACCGCCTCCCCAATCTCCCGCACCGAAGGCGGATAGCCCTGTTCCCGGATGGAGGACGCCAGATAGTCATAAATCCTCTGCTGCATTTTGGAAAGTTTCTCCATGGAAGCACCTCCGCTTTCATTGTGCTGTGGGGCGGCACAGCCCGCCCCGCGTCCGGCATGCCGCCGGGGCCCGTCTGCTTTTGTCTTTCAGGTAGTATAACACATCCGTTGGCAGAATGCAAACAGATGTTCCACACAATTTTTATTTTTTGTCTTTTCCCTCAGAAAGAGCCGTCTTTTTCAAAAAATCCCTTGCCAATGCGCAGAAGCTGTGGTAAAATTCAAGTCTGTGAATATATCTTCCGCAGTCCTTTTGCGGAAATGATTTTTTGGAGGAATCTTGAAATGCAGCTTTTTGTAACGATTTTGCAGCTTTTGTGCGGCCTGTGCCTAATTCTGGTGGTGCTGTTCCAGTCCGGCAAGAGCGCGGGCCTGTCCGGCTCCATCGGCGGCGTGGCCGACTCCTTCCTGTCCAAGAACAAGGCAAAAACCGCCGACGCGAAGCTGGCCCGGGCAACCAAGTGGATTGGCGGCGTATTTATCGTTCTGACCCTTGCTCTGAACGTCATCTGATTTCTCTTGAAAAAAAGCGTCTGCCGTGAGATACTCACGGCAGACGCTTTTTTCAAACGCCACCTCCAGAATATGTTACCGCGCGCTGGTATAAAACTTCCCCTCCTGGGGGACCACTCCGTACAGTGAAAGCAGTTCCTTCACCGTGACGAACTCATATCCCTGTTCCTCCAGCGCGTCGATAATCTCAAACGCCGCGTCCACGGAGGTGGGGTAGGTATCATGCAACAAAATGATGTCTCCCGGCTGAACGGTTTTCACCACATGGTCGGAGACTTTTTTTGCATCCCGCAGCTTCCAGTCCTCCGGGTCCACGCTCCAGTGAATCAGCGGCGTGGAGACGCCGCCCCGCCCTCTTTTATCCAAAAGCCCATAGGGCGGGCGAATCCAATAGTCTCCGTTTCCGCAGACGGTGCGCAGCAGTTCGTCGGTGCTGTCAATTTCCCCGCCCAGCACCGCGGCGGGCACGTCCTTGAGCTCCTTGTGGTCCCAGGAGTGGTTTCCGATCTGGTGCCCTTCGTCTCGCATGCGGCGCACCAGCTTCTCATTTCCTGAAATCTGACTGCCAACCAAAAAAAAGGTGGCGCTGGCGCCCCGCTCGCGCAGGCCGTCAAGCAGCCGTCCCGTGGTGGTGGTTCTTGGTCCGTCGTCAAAGGTCAGCGCCACGAATTTTGTCTCGGAGAGCTCCGCCCACGCCGTCGCCGGAACAGCCGCATCCTCCCGGCAGACAAGCAGAAGCGCCGCTGCCATGATTGCCAAAAACGCCGCTCTTGGCCTGTTCATGCTCTCCCTCCTTTCACATTTGTCAAAAGACAGTCTGTGTAATTTTCAAAGAATTACCCGGCCAAGGCGGCGCCGCCGCCGGATATTTGCCGCCGCTGCCCGGTCTTTCCACAGGCAAATCTCCGTTTTTCACAGGTTTTGTACAGAATTTCCCCGACTTTCTGTTTTTTTCATAATTGTTTTTTTACCGTTTCCCTTGACCTCTTCCCAATAATGCAGTAAAATATTTAATCGTATACGTATGAACATTTCAGAAGGCTTCACGCCTCTGTTTCCTTGATTCTTTACGAAAGGCCGATCGACATGATTCATCCCTACAAGACGCGCCAGGGCGGTGCAACCGTCACCGTCTTTGTCCCGTATGACTGCCACAACCACTGCCCCTTCTGCATCAACAAGGAGGAGTACGCCGACCTGACGGGCTTTTCCGTAGGAAAAATCTGCCAAAGCATTGGGCACATGCACGCCATCACCCCGGAGTGCGACTTCGTGTTTACGGGCGGCGAGCCCTTGGCGGATCTGGATGCATTGCAGGTGATGCTGGACTGCATCCCCTCCACCCATAAAATCTATATCAACACCACCTTGCCGGTATCCGAGCTCCAGTCCGAGAGCGACATCGTGGAATTCACCCGCCGCAACCGGGAAAAAATCACCTGCCTCAACGTCTCCCGTCATATGCAGAAATACGTGGTGGAGTCCAACGACGCGCTGCTGAGCCGTCTGGCGGTTCCCTTCCGCATCAACTGCGTGCTGTACAGGGACTATCCCAAGGCGGATTTGGTGCCTTATCTGGAGCGGTTCCGCAAAATTCCCGGGGCCAACATCCAGTTCCGCTTTGACTACACCGCCACCACGCCGGAAAACCTTTACGACGAGGAGGACGACATGATTCTCCGCGACCTGAAGGAAATCTCCCGCTATACGGGACTGGACGGCTGCCGGATGCGCTGCGGCTTCCACTTCGACTACAAGGGCATGGAGATGACCTATCATAAAACCCTGCCCTATTCCACCATTGTGGAGCGGGACGAGCGGGACGGCGTGACCTATGCCATCCTCTACGACATCCTCATCAAGCAAACCGGCGAGCTTCACTCCGACTGGGACGGCACAAAGCTGGATCTGGACGCATACAGCAAGGTGAAGTTCGAGCCCTATGACCTGCGCTGGCGGAAGAAAATTGCATCCTGAGCCTTCATTGCGGGAGCCTTCCGGCTCCCGCCTTTTTTATGATTGATAAGGGGGAGACAGCCATGAAAGAGATCAAAACCGTGGGCATTGTGGGCTTGGGGGCGCTGGGCGTGATTTTTGCCCATCAGCTCACCCGGGGCGCAGGCTATGAAAACGTAAAAATTCTGGCGGACGCCAGGCGCACCGCCAGATATCGGGACGAGGGCGTATATCTCAATGACGAGCGCTGCGTTTTTCAATACGCCGACGCGGCGCAGGAGCGTGAGCCGCTGGACCTTTTGCTGTTTGCGGTGAAATTCAGCGGACTGGAGGACGCCATTGACCGCTGCCGCCATCTGGTGGGGCCGGACACCGTGATGATCTCCGCCCTTAATGGCGTCTTCAGCGAGCAGATTCTATCCGACGCCTTTGGCGCGGAAAAGGTGGTGTGGTGCGTGGCCCAGAAAATGCCCACCAGAAAAGAGGGCAACCGTGTCATCTGCTCCAACTTCGGCGAGCTGGCGCTGGGCGTTCCCGCCGGGCAGGACGAAACCCGCCTGCGGGCGCTCACCGCATTTTTTGACCGGGTGGGCTTCCCCTACGTCCTGCCGGAGGACATCCGCATCCACCTGTGGAGCAAGCTGGTGTGCAACACGGGCTGCAATCAGGCGGCGATGGTATTTGAATCCAGCTACGGCGGGTTACAGGTTCCCGGCCCCGCCCGGGACGCCATGCTGGGCGCTATGCGGGAGGTGGTCCTGGTGGCCAATGCCGAGGGGATTGCCCTGTCGGAGCAGGACGTGGAGGAATGGGACGCCATCATCTGCGCCCTTCCTGCCGACGGGGAACCGTCCATGCGGCAGGACGGAAAGGCCCGCCGTAAAAGCGAGGTGGAGCTGTTCTCCGGCACCGTCCGCCGCCTTGCAGCGAAGCACGGCTTGGCCGTCCCGGTGAACGACTGGCTGTACCAGCGGGTTCTGGAGATGGAAAGCGCCTATTGAGCCGGTCTTCCGGCGGAAGCTTCGCCCCTTTTTCTGCGGGAACGCATACTCCCACAGGACGCACACCCTGTATGCAGCCGAATAAAAAAGAAAACTCAACGGCCCCGGGGAACTGAGTTCCCCGGGGCCGCTCTTTGTATTATCCGCAGACGACGGACCTATCCTTCGAAATCCCCGAAAACAGCTTTCCCCGTCTCAAAAAATGGAACCACGGAAACTTTTGACGCATTGGTCAGGTGGAGCACGGCCTCCAGCACGCCTCCGCCCACCGCCAGCGCCTTGTCCGAGGCGGTAAAGCAATTGGCCTTTTTCCCCCGGGGGTCCACGTCTCCGGCTTTCATCCCCTTGAACACCGGCGTTCCGTCCGCCAAAATCCCCCGCAGCACGCCGGTGAGGGTGCACCGCATGGGAAGCCCCTCCACCTCGGCGACAATGTCCCCCTCCTGCACCATGGCCCCGATATCCCGCAGCTGGCGAAACACGCCGTCCGCCGGGGCGCGGAGAACCCGCTCTCCGGAAAAGCCGCCGATCAGGCCGGGAATCCCCGTGTTGGGCAGGGCGGAGCCTTGATAATACACGCGGCCAAGGGTATGACCCCGCATGGTTTCCACCACCGCGTGGCAGTCCAACCCCGCCGTAAAGCCGGGGCCCACCGCCACCACCACCGGTGCGTCAGTCAGCCTTGTCCCCAAATTTTTCTTTGCAAGAATCGCGTCCACCACAGCGTCGGGCCGCAGCTCCGGGATGCACGCTCCCGCCGGGTCCGGCAAAACGGGGATCACGCCCTCTTCCAGCAGGGCCAGCGCCTCCGCCGCCGTCTCCGCCCGGACGGCCGTCACATCCTCCACCTCGGCCCTGCCCAGCACGATGGCCTGAGAAAAGCAAACCGTCCGCCGGATGGCCGTGGGGCGGGGCAGGTCGGTCATCACCACCGCAAGGCCGCTGCGCCACAGGCGCAGGGCAATTCCCGTCGCTATATCCCCCGCACCCCGAATTACTGTCAGCATTGGTATCCTCCATTTCCGCACTGGCGGTTAAAATATTTTTCCCAGCTTCAACGATCCGGCCACGGCGGGGCAGTCCAGCAATCGGACCAATTCCCGCGCCTGGGCCGCAGCCAGCTCCGCCTGATTGACTAAAATCCCGGTGTGCAGTCCCTCCGCCCTCAGCACGGCGGCGGCAATCCGGGGTGTGACCGTGTCCTCTTCCCCCACGCCCGCCAGCGCCGCGTAGCGCTCCGGCCTGTGGGCCGCTTCCCGGATGGGCTTTCCAAAGCCCGAGGCCCCCACCACGCAGATTGTCTGCTCCGCCTCCGGCGGAATCACCGGCTCGTGAGGCGCGTGGGCCTTGAGGGGCAGGCGGGCGGAGCCGTCGGCCTCCACCAGCACATAGTCGAACAGGGCTTTCAGCCGCGCCATGGGCACCGCCGGGGCGGTAAGCTTTCCATTGTCCAGCAGAGTCCCCGCGCAAAGGAGCCTGCTTTGCGCCCGCGCCGCCATCAGCGGCTCTTCCCCCGGCTCCGTCACGCACGGCAAATCGGAGAAAGGATAGATCTTTGCCGTAGAGCACAGCAGTACGCTGAACCCGGCGGCTGCAAGCGTTTCTCCCGTTGTGCGCAAAAGGGTGGTTTTCCCGCCGCCGCCGATCACGGCTGTGACGCCGGGACGCATTCCCAGCACCTGCGCCCAGTCCATCAGCTTTCCTCCTTTTTCGTTCTTCTTTTAAAAGAATAACACAAACCTGTTCTTCCCGTCAAGGCGACAGAAAGCTATCTTTTCTTGACTTCCTTTACCAAAAATGCTACACTAATTCCGTTCACCTTTATTCAGTATCACGGAGGCGCTTATGACCGACGGCTGCGGCCGCACAATCCGATATTTGCGGCTGTCGGTAACAGATCTGTGCAATTACCGCTGCCGCTACTGCATGCCGGAGGAGGGCGTTCACAAGCGTCCTCACCGGGATATTCTGTCGGTGGAGGAGTGCGTGGAAATTGGACGGGCGGCAGTGAGCTGCGGCGTGAAAAAAATTCGTCTCACCGGCGGCGAGCCGCTGGTGCGCGGAGGGATTCTGGACATCTGCCGGGGCTTGTCTTCTATTGACGGGCTGGAGGAGCTGTGTATGACCACCAACGGAAGCCTCTTGCCGGAGCAGGCCGCGCCGCTGCGGGATGCGGGCGTGGATCGCCTGAACGTCAGTGTGGACAGTCTTCGCCCCGAGCGTTTCTCTCACATTACCCGCAGGGGCCGTCTGGACGACGCGCTGGCGGGCCTTGCGGCGGCGGAGCGGGCCGGGTTTACAAAGCTGAAGTGCAACGTGGTTCTCATGGGCGGCTTTAACGACGACGAGATTATCGATTTTGTGGCCCTGACAGAGCATAAGCCATGGGAAATCCGCTTTATTGAGCTGATGCCCATGGGAGAGTGTGCCCAGTGGGAAAAGAGCCGATTTATTCCGGCGGAGACGGTATTGGAGAAGGTCCCCGCCCTGCAACCCCTCAAATCCTCGGGCACGGCGGCGCGCTATGGCGTCCCCGGCTGGGCCGGCACGGTGGGGCTGATTCGACCCATGAGCCACCGGTTTTGCGGCCTTTGCGACCGTATCCGCGTCACGGCGGACGGAAAGCTGAAGCCCTGTCTCCACAGCGATGCGGAGCTGCCGCTCCGGGGGTTGCACGGCCCGGAGCTGGAGGAGGCCATCCGGCGGGGCATCGCCCAAAAGCCGGAACGGCACCACCTGACAGAGGGCGGCAGCGATACGATGAGGAATATGAACGAGATCGGCGGCTGAGCTTAGTCGCAGGCTTCGCTCCGTTTGCTTCCGGCTTTGCCGAAAGCGCTCACCGCTCCGCCACGCCTGCGCTTTCGCGGAAACCGGGTGTTTCCGCGAGGGGGACGGGAGATACGGGGTGTCGCAAGCTTCGCTCCAATATGCAGCGGACGAGGAACGAAAATGCGAAGGTACGGAGCCTGAGAACCACCCCCACATAATGATTTTGAGGATGCTTTGCATCTGCAATAATAAGAGGTAAGCACATGGCACAGGAGCTGACCCATTTCAACGAGCAGGGCCGCGCCCACATGGTGGACGTGGGGGCGAAGCCCATCACATCGCGGGAGGCGCTGGCAGGCGGGGAAATCCTCGTCTCACCCGAGGTTTTGGAGAAAATCCGGGCCGGAACCATGAAAAAGGGCGACGTTCTGGCGGTGGCGCAGGTGGCCGGGATTATGGCCGCCAAGCGGACCTGGGAGCTGATTCCTATGTGCCATCCCCTGCCCCTGACAAAAATCGACATCTCCTTCCGTCTGGACGACAGCCCCAGCCGGGTGGAAATTCTGGCCACCGTCGCCTGCGGCGGGGTCACGGGCGTTGAAATGGAAGCGCTCACCGCCGTTTCAGCCGCGGCGCTGACCATCTACGACATGTGCAAGGCCGTCCAGAAGGATATGCGCATTCAAAACATCCGTCTTTTAAAAAAGAGCGGGGGAAAAAGCGGCGACTACGCTGCGGAGGAAGCATATGGCGAAGGTAACATCGGTCAACATCAGTGAACAGAAAGGGACGCAGAAGCACCCTGTCCCGGAAATCCGGTTAAAGCTCCGCCACGGCATCGTGGGGGACGCCCACGCGGGCGACTGGCACCGTCAAATCAGCCTTTTGGCGGAGGAGAGCGTGGATTCCATGCGCGCCGTCAGTCCCATCCCTCTGGACGAGGGTGTTTTCGCGGAAAACATCAACACCGTGGGTGTTGATTTAAAGCACCTGCCGGTGGGGACCCGCCTGCGCATCGGGGAAACCGAGGTGGAGGTCACTCAAATCGGCAAGGAATGCCACAATGACTGCGCCATTAAGCAGGCCGTTGGCAAGTGCGTCATGCCCACCGAGGGAATTTTTGCCGTGGTGGTGCGGGAGGGAAGCGTCCGCGCCGGAGACGAGATCGAAATTCTGGAGGCGGGGGCATGAAGCTGATTAAGACGAGAGAGGCCGTGGGCCATGTTCTGTGCCACGACCTGACCCAGATTATCCCCGGCGAATACAAGGGCGCCCGGTTCCGCAAGGGCCACGTGGTGGCGGAGGAGGACATTCCCGTGCTCCTCTCCATGGGCAAGGAAAATCTGTACGTCTGGGAGCTGAACGCCGGAATGCTCCACGAGGACGACGCGGCCCTGCGGCTGTGCGGCTTGTCCATGGGACAGAACATCCGCCGGACAGAGGACATTAAAGAGGGCAAAATAGAGCTGTTCGCCGAGTGCGACGGCTTTTTCACCGTGGACGCGGAGCGGCTTTTTGCCGTAAACTCCGTGCCCGACGTGATGCTTGCCACCCGCAAGGGCGGCACGGCGGTGCGCTCCGGGGATAAGCTGGCGGGTATGCGGGTCATTCCCTTGATTGTGCCGGAGGCCACGCTGGAGGACGCGGAAGCAGCGGCAGGTCCCGCGCCCCTTTTGAACGTTCATCCCTATAAGCTGAAGACCGCGGGCATCGTCACCACCGGCGGCGAAGTGAAAAGCGGGCTGATTGAGGATCGGTTCACTCCCGCTGTGAAAAAGAAGCTGGCGGGCGTGGGCATTGAAACCGTCGCCCAGATTTTTTCCGGCGACGGCGTAGAAAATGTAGCCGCCGCGATTGGTGAGGTGCGGACACAGGGCGTGGATCTGGTGCTGTGCACCGGCGGCATGAGCGTGGACCCCGACGACAATACCCCCGGCGGTATTCGGGCGGCGGGGGCGGAAATCGTTACCTACGGCGCGCCCGTCCTGCCCGGCGCCATGTTTCTTTTGGGCTATTTTTCAGACGGGGTTCCCGTCATGGGCCTGCCCGGCTGCGTGATGTTTGCGGGCGCCACAGTGTTCGATCTGGTTCTTCCCCGCGTGGCGGCGGGCGTACCCGTCACCCGGACCGACATTGTGGCTCTTGGCAACGGCGGACTGTGCCTAGGCTGCAAGCCCTGTCACTGGCCCATTTGTCCCTTCGGCAGATAAAGGCGTTTCGCGCCCATGGAGGCGCGTCCCTTTTGCTACGCGTTGACCTCAATTGAGTATCACGGTCTGTAATTTCCTTCGGGAATTCAGAAATACAGCGCTCTTTGGAGCGCAGCCCCTGGCGGCGGTGCCGCCGAACTATGAAAGGAAGGTTTGTACACATGAAAAAAGTTCTTGCACTCACTCTGGCCATGGCGATGGCCTTGGCTCTGGCCGCCTGCGGCTCTAACGGCGGCTCCGGTTCCGGTTCCGCTCCCGTCGGTTCCTCCGCCGCCGGCTCCGCCCCCGCTGCCGAGCCGGTGGAGATCACCGTCTTCGCCGCCGCGTCCATGACGGAGACGGTCGATCAAATCATTGAAGCTTACAAGACCGTGGCGCCCAACGTCACCGTCATCCCCACCTACGAATCCTCCGGCACCCTGCTGACCCAGATTAAGGAGGGCGCGGACTGCGACCTGTTCATTTCCGCCGCGCAGAAGCAGATGAACGCGCTGGACGGCTCCTTGAAGGGCGACGCCGAGAAGAACCCCGACGGGCTGGACATGATCGACGGCTCCACCCGCATCAACCTGCTGGAGAACAAGGTGACGCTGGTGGTTCCCGCAAACAACCCCAAGGGGATTGAGAGCTTTGACCAGCTGGCCGAGCACCTGAAATCCGGCGATATTCTGATGGCCATGGGCAACAGCGACGTGCCCGTGGGCCAGTATACCCAAAAGATTCTGACCTTCTACGGTCTGGACGAGGCCGCTTTGAACACCGCCGGCGTGCTGACTTACGGCTCCAACGTGAAGGAGGTCACCACCCAGGTTTCCGAGGCTTCCGTGGACTGCGGCGTGATCTACGCCACCGACGCGTACTCCGCCGGCCTTACCGTGGTGGACAGCGCCACCGCCGAGATGTGCGGTCAGGTGATTTATCCCGCCGCCGTGCTCTCCGGCTCTCAGCACGCCGCCGAGGCGAAGGCGTTCCTCGACTATCTCTCCACTCCCGAGTCCATGGCGATTTTTGAGGCCGTGGGCTTCTCCGCCGCATAATTTACTTCAGACTTCCGGGCGGCGCGGGGACCACAGTCTCTCCGCGCCGCTTTTCCGGCTTTCCCTCTCCCCGCGACTACTTCCCCTGCGCGTTGAAAGCCTTTGCGGGAGCCTCCCGCAGAAAGGAGCTCCCATGGACTGGTATCCTCTTTATAACTCTTTGAGAATTTCCGCCATCTCCACCGTGGCGGTGTTTTTTCTGGGCCTGCTGGCCGCGTATTACATCGCCCGGCTGCCCCGGCTTTTAAAGGGCGTGTTGGACGTGGTGCTGACGCTGCCTCTGGTCCTTCCCCCCACGGTGGTGGGCTATCTGCTGCTGCGCCTGCTGGGGCCCAACCGGGTTCTCGGGAGTTGGGTGCTGGAGCAGTTCGGCGTGAAAATGGTGATGACCTGGTGGAGCGCCATTTTTGCAACCGTCGTGGTGGCGTTCCCCCTGATGTACCGCACCGCCCGGGGGGCCTTTGAGTCCTTCGACGAGACGCTGGCGGACGCGGGGCGGACGCTGGGCCTTTCGGGCAGCTACATTTTCTGGCGGGTGCGGATGCCCTTTTGCAAGCAGGGGATTCTGGCAGGGACCGTGCTGGCCTTTGCCCGAGCGCTGGGAGAATACGGAGCAACGTCCATGATTGCGGGCTACACACCGGGCCGCACCGCCACCATTTCCACCACCGTTTATCAGCTCTGGCG